>NZ_BAABCV010000009.1:0-253722 GCF_039539265.1 Mucilaginibacter panaciglaebae | reverse complement strand
TCTACCTGTTGCACAACCTGCAACTTAAAGGCAAGACTGTAATCGCGCTGACTGCGCCTGATAACTCGTTTTAAGTGTTTCTTCATAATAAGTCAACTTGGATGTCAACTTATTTCAGGACGGGACACCTATAACAAAAAGAGCACCGATAATGTCGGTGCTCTTTTTGTATATTACAGAAGCGATGGATTATTTACCCTTACGCTCGCCCTTTAACTTCGAGGCTATTTGTACCGCATTGTAAGCGTTCACAACACCGCCAGTTTTTGAAAGTGTAGTAAAATCAACTTTCTCATCTTTCGTACCCGGTTTAACAACAGTAACACCAGTAGTTGGCGTTGCTGATTGCAGAATAACCTGTTTCAGTTGCTTAGCGCTTAGGTTTGGATAGTATTCCAACACCAACGCCGCAATGCCCGCTGTAATAGGCGAGGCAAAGCTGGTACCATCGGCAGTATTAAACTCGGCATTCAGGTCGATAGAGGTTACTTTTACGCCCGGGGCAAACACGTCTACATTCTTTTTACCATAGTTGCTGAATGAGGCTGCCAGGTCTTCGCCAACTTTAGCGCTTGATGCGCCTACCGATATGACGTTATCGCCGTCGGTTTGTGAGCCGTTAGCAAAAGTATCGTTAGGATATTCGGGTTTTTCGTCGACATTCTGACCGTCGTTACCAGAGGCTTGTACTAATAGCACGTCATGGTCGGCAGCGTATTTAAACGCAGCGTCAACCCAGTCTTTATGGGGCGATATCTTTTTACCAAAGCTCATATTCACCACTTTAGCGCCATGATCAACCGCAAAACGAATAGCATTGGCGATGTCTTTATCATACTCGTCGCCATCCGGAACGGCTTTAATGCTCATAATGCGCACATTGTCGGCCACACCATCAATACCGTAGCCGTTACCGCGCACAGCGCCAATCAGCCCGGCTACGCCGGTGCCATGCGAGGCATCAGGGTTAGTTAACACGTTATTGCCGTAAGGTTTGCCATCCTGAACATCAGGGTTATCACCAACAATACTTTTTCGCACGTTCAGGTCGGGGCTAACGTCATTGTTCAGCTTTTTAAGATAGTCGCTAAAGTCCTTGATCACTTTGCTGTTATCGCCATCAATATTATTGAACATTTGCGACCAAACCGCTTTACTTTGAGCAATAGTATCATTAGTGGTTGCCTGAATTTTTTCCAGATCGGCTTTGGTAAAAGTTTGAGTTGAATTTAATTTCAGCTCTTTTTTTATGTACCCGCTGGTTGCCATCAGGGCATTCATCATGGGGCTTAATTGCTGCAGTTCGGAGCTTGATTTATTTACTGTTTCATCATGTTGCGCCTTAACTTTTAGCCAGTAAGCATATTCTTTTTCATTGCCTTCTGGGGCAGCGCTTACACCGTCGTACTTTGGCTTAAGGCGATTGTACTCACGCACCTCTTCGGTAGTTTCGGTATAATCAACCTTGCCGCCCGGCCCGCCTAGGAAATCCCAGCCATGAACATCGTCAACCAACCCGTCATGGTCATCGTCTTTACCATTGTTTGGCACCTCTTTAGGGTTTACCCAAAGGATGCTTTTCAAATCGTTTTGTGTAGTGTCTATGCCGCTGTCGATAGTTGCTACAACAACGGTTTTACTTTTTTTTCCTTTTAAAAAGTTGTAAGCATTATTCAGGCTAATGCCATAGTAGCCATCGGCCTTTAAATCTAATTGATGCCAATTTTTGGGCAGATCGGCCACCGGTGCGGTCTGAGCCGATACGTTCAGGTTGAATAACAATGCGCCCGTTAACGTCGCCCCGAACAGATAATTACGGAAAATATTCATGTATTTAAATTTGGTGTAATATAGTTAAAATAATATTTCGCCTATGGCAAAGTGTGAATAAGAACGCACGAGCCGCCTAATTGTTGTCGCGTATACCGCCATGCCTTGCGAGCTTATGTTAACTGGATGTAACGTTTATGGTGCCGGGCTTAAACGCCGCACATAATGCCTATCTTTGTGTTATATCCAAAGTAAAAAAAATCTTAAGGCAAACACTACCGGCTTACTTCACTGCCTGAAAACGCTTTTCGTTAATAATCAAAGCGTTGCAACTAGCGATGTTAAAAATGTTTGTATGTTGAAAACTTAATTGCCTTACGGGTACTTTTTACTAGTAATTTAAACACTATTAAAGTTTAACAGTCATACTAAAAACTGAATGTTAAACTGTGTTCTTAAACTCTAATGAATGGAAGACGAATTTGAATTTGGTTTTACCGAAGACCCAAAATTTTCGGTAGAGCGGTACGAGGAAATGATCAGGAATCATGACCAGTACTTTTTTGATGCCCAGGCGTTTGAGAACATTATCGATTATTATATCGAAAAAAACGACCCCGCCAAGGCCTTACAGGTGGCAGAGTATGCTGCCGATCAACATCCGTTTGCTGCTGTATTTTTAATTAAGCAGGCCCAGTTGCTGGCCATTACCAACCGCACCGGGGCAGCTTTTGCTGCACTGGACAAGGCAGCTATGCTTGAGGCATCAGATGCTGACATTTATATCATCCGCGGTAATATATTTGAGAGCATGGAACGCTATGCCGAGGCTTTAGAGAATTACGAAAAAGCCCTCGAACTTGCGGAAGAAACCGATGAGATACTACTGCATATTGCCTACGTTTATCAAAACATGGGCGATTATGAAACGTCTATCACCTACCTGAAGCTTTGCCTGCAGCAAAATATGGAAAACCAGGATGCCTTATACGAGCTGGCTTTTTGCTATGACGTGCTGGACAACCAGGAAGAAAGCGTTCAGTTTTATCAGCAATATATAGATAACGAACCTTACAGCTATGCCGCCTGGTATAACCTTGGCAACGCCTTCACTAAGTTAGGCTTATTTGAAAAAGCTATCGATGCGTACGATTATGCTATACTAATCAAGGATAGCTTTGCGTCGGCTTACTTTAATAAAGGCAATGCGCTGGTTAACCTGGAGAAATATGCTGAGGCTATTGAGGTGTATCGCCACACCTTTGAGTATGAGCAGCCTAATGCCGACACTTATTGCGCTATAGGCGAGTGCTATGAGAAACTGGAGCAAATGGACGATGCCCGTGCATTCTATAAAAAGTCAGTAAAAATGGACCCTAAGCTGGCCGACGCCTGGTTTGGAATTGGTGTTACACTTGATTTCGAGGAGCGTTATTTTGAAGCTTTACACTTTTACAGAAAAGCGCTGGATATTGACCTGAGCAATGCCGACTACTGGTTTGCCATTGCCGATGCTGAGTATAAACTGGGGCACATGAAAGAAGCTGAAGAAGCTTATGAACGTGTGGTTGAGCTGAACCCGCTGGATATTGATGCCTGGTTAGATTACTCATCAATTTTATATGAGGACCAACGGCTTGAAGGTGCCATTGAAATTATATCAGAAGCGATAAAAAATAATCCGGAAGCGGCTGAGTTATATTACCGTATGGTGGCCTACCTTTTTGCCAAAGGCGAATACAACGAGGCACTGAATTATTTAGAGCTGGCTTTAGGTGCTGATCCTGAAAAGCATTACATACTGTTTGATTATCTGCCGCAACTGCAGGAAAATAAAGTAATACTGGACATTATTAACCGATATTCGAAGTAATAGATTGTTACAGAGCGTTTAAACTTATAGACGCCGCACTTAAAGAAGGTGCTTCTTTAGTGCAACCGTTATATTAAAAGCTAAAACGGTTTCCCGTTTTAGCTTTTTTTTTAGACTTTTACAGCGGTCTATCACCTTCTTTTCTTTAATTTATGAATTATATCATCAATAATCTTCCTGAACGGACACAAAAACCACGTGATAAAGGCATCACTATGGTAATGGATAAGGGCCTTAGTTTAAGACAGGTGGAAGATTTTTTGGAAGTTGCCGGGCCGTACACTGATATTGTAAAACTGGGCTGGGCAACTTCATACGTTACTCCTAATCTGGATCAAAAAATAAAAATATATCAGGACGCGGGCATACCGGTTTATTTTGGAGGCACTTTATTTGAGGCCATGATCGTTCGCGGGCAGTTTGACGACTACCGGCGGGTATTGGATAAATACAAGTTACAGCATGCCGAGGTATCAGATGGCTCAATCACTATCGAGCATGCCGAAAAGTGCGAGTACATTCATAAACTTGCCGAACAGGTTACCGTAATATCAGAAGTTGGCTCAAAGGATGTACAGAAGATTTTTGCTCCATATAAATGGATACAACTGATGAAGGCCGAAATAGAGGCAGGCTCATGGAAAGTAATTGCCGAGGCACGCGAAAGCGGCAACGTAGGCATTTATCGCGACTCAGGTG
Organism: Mucilaginibacter panaciglaebae; assembly: GCF_039539265.1. Lineage (NCBI taxonomy): Bacteria > Pseudomonadati > Bacteroidota > Sphingobacteriia > Sphingobacteriales > Sphingobacteriaceae > Mucilaginibacter > Mucilaginibacter panaciglaebae. The sequence continues at coordinate 249,380 of NZ_BAABCV010000009.1, read as the reverse complement.
AAGTTCGTCAGGGTTTAGTAGATGAGATATTAACCCAGATACCGGAAGGTACAATCATCTGGGAGGCGCCTCAAAAAGCACAACAAGTGTGGTTCATTGAATTGATAGGTGCCAATGTAAACCTGGGTAATATTGCACCGGTGGATACCATCCCGCTCGAGACCCTGCGCCTGGGTATCCGCAGCGATACTTTTGATCATTTCTTGGGATTGTAATATTTCTTGCTGTCATTCCGCGGTAGTAAAGCATCAGCAAGCTCTGCGTTGAACCTCGGCAGATGCTTCGTTCTTAACATGACAACGTTATAAAAGATCAATTACCCTCTTTCTTGATCTTTCTGAAAGACGGTATATCAGGTTGTTTCTTTTTGTCGGACTTATCGAACAGATGGATCGCCTTACCAAATAACCCCTTGGCCTTATCCCATACAGACTCAACAGAATCCTCCGAGATATAGTGCGATGCTTTTTGTGATACAAGGCCTACTAAAGCCTTAATTATAAAGTTTGATCTTTTGAACAAGGTTTTGTTCAGGGCAAACGGCAAAGCAAAGCGCGATAATATCCCTACAAAATCCTGCTGGAATATGCCCCCCCCCTTATCATCAGGGTGATCATGTCTGCCAAATAATGATATGATGGTCGAAAATATAGCCCCGGGACCATCAAATCGTGCTTTAAGCTCCAGACTTTTTTCGCGCTCTAGCTCTTGCAGGCGGTATATTTCATTCTTCAGATCGGCGTGACTGTTAATTGGCAGGTCTGTCATCTTCTTGTTTATTTTTAAAGAACTTCATCACAAATGCGCTGGCAATTGGCTTCTCGAACCCGGCTTTATTAAACTTAATGATAATAGTGATAAGCAGGTAAAGCAAAGCTGTACAGCCAAAGCCTTTCCAGTCAGATTGAAACACTTCTGCCAGATAGAAGGCCAGAGTAAAGCTGGCGAAAACAAAAACCAGCATAATGCTTATAGCAACAAACATGTCACCAATTATGCTGGCAAAAATTGCCGAACCACTATCAATAGCCTTATACTTTGTCAGCTTAAGCTTTATTTCTGCATAATCTTTAAGCTGGTCAAATAAGGGTGGAGTTTCTTTTTTGGCTTCTTCCATGAGGTTTTGTTTAAGTCGATAAGCCCTAAGTCTGAAGTGCTAAACCAACAATCAGGCTTAAAACTTCAGACTCAAGACTTCAAGACTAATTTATGCGTGTTCAAGGTCGTCCTGATATTCTTCTTCGGCGCCTTTTATTTTTGATTTGACATTGTCAACTATCTTATCTTTCAGGCCCACAAGGTTGTCAATTTCGGCAGCGGCTGTTTCTCTGATAGAGTCGCCCAGGTTTTTTAGTGATTCGGCTAATTTGTCGCGAGTTTCATCGCCTTTTTCCGGAGCGAATAAAATACCGAGCGCCGCCCCTGCTGCTAACCCTGCCAGCAGAGCTACAACTACTTTAGTGTTATCATTCATATTACGTAAGTTTTAAAGTTGAACATGGTTTATAAACGATTATTTATCTGTTCAAATATAGCTAATCAGATATTTTGTATTTGTTTATGCGTTGTTAATTAATTTTTAAACGCCGTAGTAACGTAATTGTTCACAAAAATCTCAATTATCCGCGCCCCCTTGTAAACGGTCAAGCCGGTCGGCAGCCATGCGGTTGGTCTCATAAATCTCAACTAATAACAGAAAGTAAGACAGCAACAAAGGCCCAAAAACCAACCCCAATATGCCAAACAACGGTAGCCCGATAAATACGCCGATAACCGATATCAAAGGGTGAGTATTAGCCACCCGCTTGTTAATAATCATGCGTAGTACATTGTCTATATTGCCAATAAATAGCAATCCGTAAGCCAGCAGCAGTATACCTTTCAAAGTATGTCCATTAGCAAATAAAAACAGGCTGGCAGGTATTGAAAGTGTAGGTGCGCCCACTACAGGCAAAAACGATATAAATGCTCCTATCACTCCCCAAAACACCGGGTCGGGTATACCAAATATCCAAAACCCATTAGCCAGCAGAGCGCCTTGTACAATAGCAATGATGCCCTGACCCAACACGTTAGAATAGGTAGAATTACGTAACGCCAGTGCAAATTTTATAGCATATTGTTCTCTAAATGGCGCATAACGTAACAGCGTGGCCTCAAATTCTTTGATCTGTACAAACATAAAATACAGCAGAAAATACAAAACCAGCAATGTTAAAATTATATTAGCGGCACTGCCTATCAATGACGGGAAAAGGTCAGTTACGTACGTGCTCAGCTTTTGCAAGGTGTTTTCCGCAAAATGAGGTTGTTTAAAAGTGGTTGCCGCAAAATTGTCAATCTTGATCAACCACTGTTGTATGGGCAGATCATTGGTATTAATTTCTGATATCTTACCTATCACCATAAAGCTTATGGCCGTAAACGGCAGTACAATTACGGTTAAAGAAATAACGATAATGATGAGCGCCGCTATGGGCCGGTTCCAACCTTTTTGCTCGATCATATAGAGGTAAAAAGGCCTGAAGATGGTAAACAGTACAATAGCCCCTAATATTGAACTGAACAAACTACTAAGCGCATACAAAATAAAACAGCCAAGCACAATAATGCTTACCAGGATAATTGTATTACGCTGTTTATAGTTAAAAATCGACATTTATGGTATTGATTGTAACAACACTATAAACAAAGAACGGAAAAATAGTTTTATTGCGGGTTGCTTAAAAGCTCATTTATTTTTGAGGCGCTGGCAAAAATCGCGTCGATGCAGTATAAAAAATCTTCAGAAGGTTGCTCAACCTCATACTTAAGTGTATCTAAAGCCAGGTGTATGTTTGATAGCTGATTTTTTATATCATGCCTCAACCTGCGCATAGTTTCCGCATCCACGCTTTTTCCCTGGTTCATTGGCTTACTATTTAAGGTTGCTAGCCTTCATTTTGTTGTACAATGTTTTGCGGTCTATTTTCAATATCTCTGCGGCTTTGGTTTTATTAAAATTAACCTCGCGGAGCACACGCAGGATAGTTTCATATTCGGCTTCTAAAGCTGCATTCTTAAGATCGTGACGCTGCTCTTTCAGCTCGGCGCGGTGATCTTGCTGAGGTTGAAATTGATTATATAAAGGCTGGCCATACGCTGGCTGATTACCATATTCGTAAGCCGGCATCTTGTAGTTCGATATTTCTAATGGTAATGATTTTGTGGTAATCTCGCTGCCCTCGCTAATCAGCGTTGCACGGCGCACAATATTCTTTAATTCACGCACGTTGCCCGGCCAGCGGTAGTTCATGAAACATTCCATCACCTCGGGAGAAAAATGCGTAACGTTACGACCAAGCTCCTCGTTAGCCAAGCGCAAAAAGTACTCGGCCAGCAGCACAATATCACTCCCCCGTTCACGCAATGGTGGTAAATAAATGATGAATTCGTTGAAGCGGTGATACAGATCCTCCCTGAATTTGCCTTTGTTGATAGCATCCAACAGGTTTTCATTGGTCGCAACGATGATGCGCACATCCAGGTCAATCTCTTTGGTACTGCCTATACGCTTTACTTTTCGCTCCTGTACAGTACGTAATAACGCCGCTTGTATCTCATATGATAAATTACCTACTTCATCCAAAAATAACGTTCCGCCGTTGGCCATCTCAAAGTGACCTATCTTGGTGGCAAATGCACCGGTAAATGACCCTTTTTCATGACCAAAGAATTCGCTTGCTGCAAGTTCCTTAGTAAGCGACCCGCAATCCATGGCTATAAATGGTTGGCCACTGCGGTGGCTGTGCATATGTATGCTTTTAGCTACCTCTTCCTTACCAGAGCCGCTTTCGCCTAATATAATTACACTGTAGTTGGTTGGAGCAACTAATTCAATTTGCCTGAATAGCTCTTTTGATGCACGGCTGGTACCTAAAACTACCCCGTCAGATAACACGCTTTGCTTTTTAACCACTTTAACGGGCGTCGGCGCCTCGTCATCCTCTATTAAAGCCTGGCGGGTTTCAATGGCTTTGGTTATGGTATTTAAAATCTCGTCAGGATATAATGGTTTGCTGATATAATCATAAGCCCCCATCTTGATCAACTCGACAGCCATTTTAATATCAGAATAGCCTGTAATGATAATAACCCCGGTTTTAGGATACTGTGCTTTGATTAAGCGCAGCATTTCGCGGCCGTCTGTGTCCTCTAACCGGTAGTCGCAAAGTACAAGATCAAATTCGTTTTTTTTAAGATGCTCAATACCGCTATTACCGCTTGAAGCGGTGGTTACGTCAAATCCGTTGCGCGTTAAAAATTTGGAGAGCAGTACAGCAACATTTACTTCATCATCAATGATGAGGATTTTCTTCATATTAGCAATTATTATCTGGCGGCTTTAATGTGTAAGTTACACAAAAATGCTATATCTAAAGATATTTTTGCAAGTGTTTAGGTTAATTAAACCTTTTTTTTAACATGGACCGGGTATTAGGAGAACTATAGCTACTAGCTATAAATTAAACGAATAGGTAATACGTAGCGCCCAAAAATTATTTTTGGCATTATCGTTATAAAAAGTTTCAGCGCTTTCATAACGCAAGTCTGCATCAATGTATCTGTGACGCTGCTTAAGTGGGAACAACAGACCAATATGCGGCGACCAGGTAAAAGCATTGCCATACATGGCATATAATTGTGCTTTGTTAGCTAACAAAGTTTCGCCGGCTTCTGCCTGTATATAAAACCGGTTACCTATAATAAATTTATAACCTAACTTTAGGGGAATAGTATTAAAGTTTGGCGTTGGTACGTTAGTAATAGCCTGCTGGCTTTTTGAGGCATTTGCCGATTTGAAGAAACTCATGTAACCTGCCGATGCAGTAATATACATTGATGAAAATACAGGCACATCAACGTTTAATGCCAAACCCGCACCAAAGTTATAAGCCGACTTTGCATCATCCCCTATAGCTTTATTTACGCCAACGCCAAAACTGTTGCCTGTGGTTGAGGCTATACTGGCGCCCAAGCCAATCCTCAAACTATCCGGAACAATGATCTGCGCTTTTGCAGCCGAAAAAAAGCAGGTAAATGCCACAACGTAAATAAGAGCCTTAAACGTAAATTTCATATTATTTTTTAAAATTAAATGTAAAACGCCCAGGGCGCTAACAACGTATAACTTACCGCAATATATCGGTTTATGATAAAACTTGTGCAAAACTAATATCCCCCGGCAATTACGCGCTATAAATGGATGTAAAAAAATGTTAATTTTTAATTCAGGGGCGGCATCAACAAAAAAAGCGCCGCCAAAGTTGGCAACGCTTTTCCATTATAGATAGTTGTGGGTCTGTTTTTTTAGAATCCGTAAGCTAAACGTAAACTAACAAAGTGAAGCTTATAATCATCAAGATTGCTGTTCAATTTAGTAGTGTTTTCAAAACGTACGCCTGCATCCAGGTAGCTGCTGCCAGCCAATGGAAATTGATAACCAATTTGTGGTGCATAAGTAAACACCGTAGAGTTGTTAGCACCGACGTCTGATTTGTTTAACAAAAAGGTTGCACCAGCTTCGCCTTGTACGTAGAAGTTGCTTACCGGAAAGTATTTTAAACCTGCTTTTACCGGCAATACCTGAATGTTTGGATTTGATACGGTAACACCGGCAACGGTTACGTCTTTACCAAAAAAGTTGTTGTAGCCTGCGTTAACTGTAACAAATAATTGCGACACTACCGGAATGTCAGCTTGTAATGAACCGCCCAGATTCCAGTTGTAACCGTCTGATAAATTGCCTGTTGGTAAGCCTGCGTCAACACCGACGCTGTAACGGATACCTGTTGTTTTTGAAGATGTAGGGTTGGATTGTGCTTTAGCGCCTAAGGTAAAACCTGCTAAGGCTAAAACAAGTGCTGTAATTTTTAAACTTTTCATAGTGGTATGTATTAAATTGTTATGTTGTTTTTTAAACACGGCGCAAAGTAACATCACAAAACCAATATGATTTTTCATCCGAATGTCAAGTTTATTCAATCGATTGATTAACAGCAATTTATTTTCTGACCGTTTGGGTATTTTGGTCAGGAAAGTGCAATAATTGATGCTATTTGCCTGTAAACGTCGCTTTTCTCTTGGCCAGAAAAGCGGCGATACCTTCTTTAGCGTCGGCGGTAGAAAAACATTTGGCAAATTCGACGATCTCAGTATCAAAGCCGTGAGCGTCATTATTTGCCGCGTTTATGGCGGTGATGGCACCGGCAACAGCCAAAGGGGCATTTTTTAATATTTTATTCATGATCTCCTCTGCTTTGGCTGTAAGCCCGTCCTGGCTCACTACATAGTTTACTAAGCCCAATTGATAAGCTTCGGCAGCAGTGATCATTTCGGCAGTCAAGATCATTTCCATGGCTTTACCTTTGCCAATTAGTTTAGGTAAACGTTGAGTACCTCCGTAACCCGGTATTAAACCAAGCGTAACTTCAGGCAAACCCATTTTTGCGTTATCGGATGCAACGCGGATATGACAGGCCAGTGCCAGTTCCAAGCCACCGCCTAAAGCAAAACCATTAATGGCAGCTATAACGGGCTTGCTAAAGTTTTCAATCACATTAAATATGTTACGTTGATTTTCATGTGCCAGTGCCCGGGCACCATTCACGTTCAGGCTACGAAATTCTGCAATATCGGCACCGGCAACGAAAGCCTTAGGGCCTGCCCCGGTGATAATCACTCCACCAACGGTATTATTATGTAAGGCATCGCCTAAGGCTATATGCAGTTCAAACAGCGTGTCTTTATTAAGCGCATTTAATTTGCTTTCGCGATTAATAACGATATATTGGATTGGACCACGATTCTCGATAAGCAAATTTTGGTATACCATGCGGCAAAATTAAAAATTACGGTGCTGATGCACCCAGTCAGTTATATATTTTACGATGTCATGCGTGTTGGTGCCTGGCGGAAAAAGCTCGCCCACACCCATTTTTTTTAGGACACTTACATCATCTTCCGGAATAATGCCGCCGCCGGTTACCAATACATCATCCAATTTTTTTTGTCTAATCAGGTCAAGAATTTTCGGGAATACCGTCATATGCGCACCCGATAATATTGAAATACCGATAGCATCGACATCCTCCTGCAAAGCGGCATTTACAACCATCTCTGGTGTTTGGCGCAGTCCGGTATAAATTACTTCCATGCCCGCATCACGTAGCGACGTGGCAATAATGCGCGCGCCGCGGTCATGCCCATCCAAACCAACCTTGGCAACTAAAACACGTATAGGGCGATTAAACTGTTTCGCAGTCATTTTTTTTCAGATGATACAGATGCAATATAGCAATTGATAAATCTACATTTTATTTAAAAAGTTTTTCGATCTGAACCAACGCCTTGCTCTCTCCAAAAACTATTGAATTTATGACTTCGATAGTTGGTTAATATCATTGGCAAATCACCATTGCGAATAACTATAAAACAAAAAAGAGAACCCTCCGGGCTCTCTTTTTTGTTTTAACTGACTCATTAACTTATCATAAAGAACAACTGGTTTAGTTCGATAGTAACAATTATAACAAATATAAACGCGATGGTACGAAGCGGCTAATTTTTACACGCCGTTTAACCTTTTTTAACATATTGATTTTGCACATTTAGTCTGTAATTAACAATAAGGGCATTTAGAGGGGCTTTATTGCCACTTTCATAATAACAAGCTGGGATCAATATCTTACAACGGCCAGATTTAGCCGCCTGTTTTGGACTTATAACTTTTCAACGCCTTAATAACCACCTGGACAATTTCATCCTGACCTTCGTCAGAGTTTAGGTAATCTTCGTCGACAGGATTATTAATAAACCCGGTTTCAATCATTACCGCAGGCATAGCGCTATGGGCAAGTACCAGAATGCCCTGCTCTTTAACGCCAATGGTTACGCGGCCTTTATTTTTAAACTCTTCATTCAACAAATCGCCAAAAAATATACTGTGCTGACGGTATTTTTGCATGTAGGCGTTTAGGAGAATGCGGTTTACAGGGTCGTTTTCGTCGTAGCTCTGGTATTTGGTTTTATAATCCTTTTCAATGAAAATGGACGAGTTTTCGCGAATAGCCTCTAATTGTTCCTTAACTCTGTGCAAACCATAGACCAGCATCATGGTGCCTTTTTGCTTGTGGGTACTGTAGCCGGTACCCTCTGGTGACGAATTGCAATGTATAGAAATAAAAAGATTGCCATGATGCTCATTAGCTATTTGTGCACGGGTGTCAAGTGGAATAAAAGTATCATCGGCCCGCGTCATGACGGTGTTAATGCCCGGCATTTGGTCCTGTATGGCGGCGCGTAATTTCCTGGCTATTTGCAGGGCTACGGTTTTCTCATTAGAGTGCAAACCATGGGTACCCGGATCTTTACCACCATGTCCGGCATCAATCACCACCGTTTTAAAACGGTAACCTGCGGTCGCGGCGCTATCCTGAGGATAAGTGAATGAACAAAGACAGATAAAGAGCGCCAGTAATAGACTGTTTATGGTAATAAGATGCAGACGAGCAGAGGGTTTATTCATTTAACCGGTATAGCGTAAAAGGGAATAATTTATTTATTTGCGCACTTAGGGCACAAGCCCGTGGCACTAAAGCTTAATTTTTCTAATTTAAAGCCGGCCGGTAAAATAATCGGCGGCATATCCATTTCATCCAGACAGTACACGTTCTTGCAGTTGGTGCAGTTAAAGTGCAGGTGCTCATCGTGGTGGTGGTGCTCGTCACAGTCTGATGAGCAAAGGGCATAGTTTGCTGTACCATTCAAATCAAATACTTTATGTATAATGCCTTTTTCTTCAAAGGCATTTAATATGCGGTACAGCGTAACGCGGTCAACATCACCTATAACTTCTTCCAGGTCGGGCTGTGAGGTCGCGGTTTTTTTATTAACCAAAAGTTGCAACACCCTTAGCCGGGCCTCTGTGCGTTTAAGCTGGTGCCTTTTTAATAAGTGTTCAAAATGTTGATTATGGTTCATTTAATGAGTGTCTTTACAAAATTAGTAAGAATTAGCGAATTTGTTTCCATCTTAACCCTTCGCCAGAGACAGGTTGCAGGCAACCACTGGTTTTAACGCCGGTTAACGTGGTTGTGCTTGAAATGAAAAAAGTGATCGTTGGTTTTGCAAACGTCCACATATTTAAAGTTTACAAAGTGCGCAGCGGCAATGGTCAACCCTCCAAGCGGTACCACAATAGCTTCTATCCACCCCCTCAGGTAAATATGCCCTGCAATCACCAGTGCAAATCCTGCCAGTAACAATAACAACGGAAAAGCGCGGCGGTGCGTACGGAAATACGATAAAAATATCGACGATACACCCAACAGCAGCGCCAGGATAATCATTCCCCATTCAAATATCGGGTTAGCTAAAAAACCCAGTCCGGCTAAAGGTAAAAAAGTCAACAACAAAGGTACAATGGCGCAGTGTATGGCACATAGTGTTGAGGCCGTCATCCCAATATGATCTAATTTTGATCGCAGCTTTTTTGCAGTCATTGCGCAAATATACATAAATGCAACTTGATTGCGTTTTATTATTTGTAATATTATACTAGTCTGACACTATATTTCCTTTAAGGAAAAAAATATCAAATGTTGCCATTTTTTTAATCTTTCGGCTAATGTTTATGTAAAAATGCTTGTATATTCATGTTAAATAAAACACTTTTGCCTCCTGTGATGTTTACAACATATAGGAATAGAACCTTTTTGAAAAATACGCCGTATAAGCTATAATATGAACACTGAAAGCAAACCAGTAAGTATTTTGTTAGTAGATGATGATGAAATAAACAATTTTATTTCGATCAAACTGATAAAAAAAGCTGTGGAGCATACCGCGATATCTGCCTGCTTAAACGGAAGGTTTGCAATAGATGAGCTGGTAAATATTCAAAAACACGATCCTTCACTGCTGCCAGATTTCATATTGCTGGACATCAATATGCCAATAATGAACGGCTGGGAGTTTTTAGATGAATACAAAAGACTGAATATAGACCCCGAGGGTAAAAGCAAGATCTATATAATATCGTCGTCAGTATTTAGCAATGATATTAATAAGGCGCGATCGTATCCGCTGGTAAAAAACTTTATCTCAAAGCCGTTAAGTGTAGAAAAGATCAAAGAAATGTTTAACGCTAACTAAACATATACATCTCCTATAAAAAAGCGATGGGCATGAAACCCATCGCTTTTTTATATTGGGGTAATTGAAAAATGTTCGCCATTGTGGCTAACGTTACCCACCGGCATTGATTTTGCGTGATAAAACAAGCAGGTCCAACCTTCTTCGGCGACTATTTTGCCATAATGGTCGCGCAATTCCATCGCTTTTTGCGGGTCAAAATCGTACTTGGCTTTAAAGCGTCTGATTAGCTGCTCAGGCTCTGGCAATTCATCACCACCAAAAAAAACTTTATTATCGCCGTCCTCTAACCAAAAAACCTGGTGATACTGACAATGTCCGCCCGATAGCTCATAACGGATACCCGGCTTAAGTTGCCCCGAACCTTCAACATAAGTTATATTGGCCGAGCGCTGTAGGGTTTCAAATATCTCTTTATGGTATGATGATGATTTACCACTGAATGCCGTTTCCCATTCGCCGCGCTGTATTACATGTTCTGCAGCCGGGAAGCTTGGCTCAAGCTTGCCGTTGCGCTCGACAACCAACCCGCCCGAATGATCATAGTGCAGGTGCGACATCAAAACCAATGTTACATCTTCCGGATCAAAGCCCGCATTGCGGATGTGCTGGTGCAAGAATAATTCGTCGCGTGTATTTTTATAGCCCAGACCGCAATCTAATACAATCAAATCATTAGCAGTTTGAACCAGGAACGGATTAACGTGTATAAATAATGATCCCGGACGATCACGGAAGTTATCGACCAGAGGATCAAACGGAATAAACTTTTTAGTAGCGTCTACAGAATAGGACCCTTCACCTAATGCGAAAATTTTCATGTTTAATGTGCAGATGTGTAGTGAATGTGCAGCTATGCGGATACGCAAGTGATTGAATAACAGGGCCTAAGAAATTTAACGCTTTTCCGGTGAATCTGCATATCTGCACATTTGCATATCTACACATCAATTATATCTGCACATTAACTATATTTACTCGTTATAAGCGACAAAGATATGAATAAACGGTGGGCGATAAGGGAAGTACCGGCAATTGATGAAATAAACCAATTAGCTGTGGAGCTTAACATTGATGCCGTTTTAACTACTTTATTGATACAGAGGGGCATCAAAACATTTGAGCAGGCCCGTTACTTTTTCAGGCCCGACGAGCGCCACCTGCATGACCCTTTCCTGATGCAGGATATGGAGAGAGCCATCGAACGCATTGAAAAAGCCATTGCAGCAGGCGAAAAGATCATGATCTACGGCGATTATGATGTGGACGGCACCACTTCGGTGGCTGTTGTTTATAGCTTTTTCAAAAATCACCACGGCAATATCGAATATTATATACCCGACCGTTATAAGGAAGGTTATGGCATATCTACCCAAGGCATTGACTACGCAGCCGCTGCCGGTTTTACACTGATCATCGCGCTCGACTGCGGTATCAAATCAGTAGATAAAATAGCTTACGCTAACCAAATGGGGATAGATTTCATCATATGCGATCACCATACGCCGGGCGATAAGTTACCCGACGCTGTTGCCGTACTTGATCCCAAACGTGCTGATTGCGGATATCCATTTAAAGAACTTTCGGGCTGTGGTATAGGTTTTAAATTAATCCAGGCATATGCCGAAAAGAACGGTTTACCCTTTGAGGATGTAAGCCGATATTACGATCTGGTAGCTGTGAGTATAGCCTGCGATATTGTACCCATAGTCGGCGAAAACCGCGTACTGGCTTATTTCGGCTTACAAAAACTGAATACCAACCCTTGTATCGGACTTAAAACCTTGATGGGTGTTGCGGGCAAAAGCATCAGTTATACTATATCGGATATTGTTTTTCTGTTAGGGCCGCGTATTAATGCAGCGGGGCGTATTGATGATGCCAAACATGCAGTAGAGTTGTTAATAGCCTGCAACGAAGACGAAGCTCAAACAAAAGGCGAGTTAATAAACGTACACAACATTGAGCGCAAAGGCCATGATCTGCAAATCACTGATGAAGCTTTGGGCATGATTGCCGAGAGCCAACTGCTGATTGAACGTAAATCTACAGTGGTATTTAATGAGAATTGGCACAAAGGCGTAATAGGTATTGTGGCTTCACGATTGACCGAGAAATATTATCGGCCTACGGTGGTGCTTACCCGTTCAAACGGACATGTGGCAGGTTCTGCGCGCTCGGTTTTAGGATACGATCTGTACGAAGCGTTATGCGGATGCAGCGACCTGCTAATACAATTCGGCGGTCATAAATATGCTGCCGGCTTGACTATGGATCCCGAAAATGTCGCGGCTTTTATAGATAAGTTTGAGGAGGTGGTAAGTTCAACCATTACAGCCGAACAATTGATCCAGCAAATACAAATTGACGCTGAATTACGTTTAACAGAAATTGAATCTAAATTTTTCAGAGTTTTGAATCAGTTTGCACCCTTCGGGCCGGAAAATATGGCCCCGGTGTTCATTACTAAAAATGTGTACGTTTGTGGCACGCCGACCCTGGTAGGCCAGAATCATATCAAAATGACAGTGATGCAACCGGGCTCTGCAATGTTTGACTGCATTGCGTTTGGACAAGGCGAGCAGTTATCGCAAATAAAAAAAGACGAACCTTTTGATATTTGTTACGCTATTGAAGAAAACGTTTGGCGCGATAAACGCAACATACAGCTTAATGTAAAAGGGATAAAGCCCCGCCCCACCCTCCCCGGTAGGGAGGGCTTTGAAAAATAAGTTTAACAATATAAATTTAAAGTCTCCCCTACCGGAGGAGATTTAGCGGGGGCCGATAGGCCGGTTTATGAACTTACGGGCAGAACATTTAATAAAGAAATACAAACAGCGCACAGTAGTGAACGATGTATCGTTCGATGTGTCGCAAGGCGAAATTGTGGGCTTGCTGGGGCCTAATGGTGCCGGTAAAACCACGTCATTTTATATGATTGTAGGGCTGATCAAACCTAACGAGGGTAAGATATTTTTGGACGACGAAGAGATTACTACCAACCCAATGTATCGCCGTGCGCAAAAAGGCATTGGCTACCTGGCTCAAGAGGCTTCGGTTTTTCGTAAGCTAACTGTCGAGGATAATATCAAGGCTATCCTGGAGATGGGCAATTTGCCCAAGGACGAACAGGAAGAAAAATTAGAAACCCTGATCGATGAGTTTAGCCTGCATAAAGTGCGCCGTAACCGCGGCGATCTGCTTTCGGGTGGTGAACGACGTCGTACCGAAATTGCCCGCGCACTGGCTGCCGAGCCTAACTTTATTTTGCTGGACGAACCCTTTGCCGGTGTTGACCCTATTGCTGTTGAGGAGATACAGGCTATGGTGGCTAAACTTCGTCATCGCAACATTGGTATTTTGATAACCGACCACAACGTGCAGGAAACCCTGTCTATTACCGATCGTGCTTATTTATTATTTGAGGGGAAAATTTTAAAATCGGGTGTGCCCGAGGTGCTGGCTGAAGATGAATTGGTGCGTAAAGTATACCTGGGTGCCAACTTTGTGTTAAAAAGAAAAACATTTGCTCAGTAAGCCAACCGCGTATGACCATTTTCAACTCTGTTTTTACCTGGTTCATGAAAAAGCGTATCCACCAGATAGAGCTTTTTATGAAATACCCCAACGAGGTACAGGAGGAATGGTTTGAACAATTGGTGTCGCGCGCAGAGAATACTGAGTGGGGTAAAAAATACGGGTATAAAAGCATCACCACGCTCAATGAATTTAAAGAGCGTGTTCCCATACAAACTTACGATACGTTAAAGCCATACATTGAGCGCATGCTCAAAGGTGAGCAAAATGTGCTTTGGCCATCAGAGATTCGCTGGTTTGCCAAATCGTCGGGCACCACCAGCGACAGGAGCAAGTTTATTCCTGTTAGCGAAGAATCGTTAGAGGAATGCCATTTTAAAGGCGGTAAAGACCTGCTTACGATCTATTTCAACAATCGGCCCAATGCTAAAATGTTTACGGGAAAGATATTGACTATAGGCGGCAGCCACCAGATCAGTCAGTTAAGCCCCGATACTTCTTTTGGCGATCTTTCGGCAGTGATTATGAAGAACCTGCCATTATGGGCCGAATTTCACCGCACGCCTCATTTGGACATCGCCTTGCTCGAAGATTTTGAGGAAAAAATCGAAAAGATGGCTTATGCCACTAAAGATGTTAATGTTACCAGTTTAAGCGGTGTGCCTACCTGGAACCTGGTGCTATGCAAACGAATTCTGGAGATCACCGGAAAAAACAACCTGCTCGAAGTTTGGCCTAATCTGGAAATGTACTTTCACGGGGCGGTTAACTTTACCCCCTATCGCGATCAGTTTAAAAAGCTGATACCAAGCGATGATATGTACTATCTGGAAAATTACAACGCATCCGAGGGTTTCTTTGGCATACAGGATACCGTTGAGCACGGCGAGATGCTTTTGATGCTTGACTATGGCATTTTTTATGAGTTTTTACCTGTCGAAAATCTTTACGACGAAAACCCGCACACATTAACTTTGGACGAGGTGGAGCTGGATAAGAATTATGCGCTTGTCATCAGCACCAATGCCGGTTTATGGCGATACCTGATTGGTGATACCATCAGGTTCACCTCATTGGCGCCTTATCGTATACAAATAACCGGCCGTACTAAACATTTTATCAATGCCTTTGGCGAGGAGATGATCATTGACAATGCCGAGCGCGCTTTAGAGGAGGCCTGTGTACAAACCGGCGCCGTAATACGCGAATACACGGCCGCTCCGGTTTATTTTAACGGCAATGACAGCGGCGCACACGAATGGCTTATAGAGTTTGAGAAAAAACCAAACGAGTTTGAACGCTTTATAGATATCCTGGATGAGACCCTGCGCCGCATTAACTCTGACTATGATGCCAAGCGGTTTAAAGATCTGGCATTGCGCCGCCCTGTAGTACGGAAACTGCCCGAGGGCGCATTTTTTAACTGGATGAAAGAGCGGGGCAAATTAGGCGGGCAAAACAAAGTGCCGCGATTGGCTAACAACCGCGAGTACGTTGATGCCATTTTAAAAGTGGTTGAGTTAGTAAGCTAATACCTTTCTATATGAAGAAACTGATACTTTTAGTTTGGTCAACGTTACTGATCAATTATGTTTTTGCGCAGCATGTTGCCATTCCACAGTTTAAATCTAATTCATCCACGAGCGACAATCCATTTCCATCCATTAAAAATTATGATCTGATGCTGGCCTGCCGCGCTTACGATGGCATAGCTCATCAATTGATATTTAATATATTGGTTTTAAAAAGCGGTCACTGGCAAAAGCTAAACGGCACTATACCTGCGCAAAGCGTACCATTATCGGTAGATGAACCTTCATTAAAACCCCTCGAAACTACCGATGCCGAATGCAACGCGCTGTTAACCGGTTTAACCGGCGCTCATTTATTTACAATTGAGGACGACAATACCTTACCTAAATGTAATGAAACCATCGAAGTAATAAACGGTGCCAGACAAACTGTTGTCCATAGCATTGAAGATGGCCCCGAATATCGAATCTGGATAGCAACACCTAAAAAAGTAAGATACCTGTATTATGCATCGCCTACGTTTTTTGCTCAATATTGTCCAAATAACAAAGACCGGGTTGACATAGTAAAAATTGTAGAATTGTTTACCAAAAACTGGCCGGTGCAAATGAGCAATTATAATTAACATGTAATTTCTTGTCAGTGGGGTTTGTGTCAGGACTTTTGCCAGAATCACTTGCCCGGCAATCAAAACCATTGGACGGCTTGTGATGTTATATGAATAAAACAACACACCATGATTGAGCCTAAAGACACAATACCAGCAGAAAGAGATGGCAAATACCAGTTCGAGATCAGTTATTCCGGTCGCGAATTAATTTGCCAGGTAGTAAAAGAACACGATTTACTGCATGTCACTATAGACGAAAATTTAACCGCCGAGCTAAAAATTAACAACAACGGCTCGCTTACTCAAACCGGCGGCTCACAACTGCCAGATTCATCTATCGACTTTATTAAAAAGAAAGTACTGGGCTTGCAAGCTTAGTCAGCCCAATACCTCTTCTAATATTTCGTGCGAGTGGATATTACCAAAGCCTTCAATATGCATTGCATAATACTCCAGCAACTTAGCGATAAGGTAGCGGCGTTCATCGTTGCTAAACTTCAGGTTAGGTAAATTTTCAAAACTACATTGTAACAGCTTGCTAAAATTCTGTGTATGCGGCGGCGAGAGATATAGTAAGCCCTCGGGTTTGTATTTAATAAATATACCATTTTTTAAATCGAAATAATCGGCCTCATTATCCTGGTACCTGTCGGGATAAAAGCCCAGGTACCGGGTAAGCTGTATCAAAAAAAGTAGGTGAAAATTAGCTAAACCTGTAGTTTGATGATCCAGCCATTCAATAGCGCTGAACACAAAGTCAAACAGGTTCTCATCGGCTGTTTGCTGGCGTACAGATTTATACAGCACCTCATTCAAAAACAAGGCCATGCTACTTTTAATTACATCATACGGAATACTTTGAAGTAACGGCGAAGTTTTCAGCTCCGATATCCGCTGCACGTTACCTGAACTTTTATGATACACCACAAGGTGGAGCAAATGCAATGGCTGCAGCATATTGCGGCTTATCTTTGCTTTAGGCTTTTTAACCCCGTTAATGATGTACGATTGCAATCCGAGTTTCTCTGTAAATATCTGGGTAATAACGCTACTCTCGCCATAATCAGTAGTCTTAAGTACAATACCCCGCGTTTTATGCAGCATGGATGAGCAATAATATTTTGGGTAAGAAAATAACCGCGCCGGCAACCAGCGCAAACAGCGCCGCAATAACAACCGCTGCCGCACCCATGTCCTTAACGTGGCCGGCCATTTTATTGTATTCGGGCGATACCAGGTCTGTTAAAAATTCAAGCGCAGTGTTAAGCAGCTCGGCCATGAGCACCAGGGCTATGCAGAAGCCAATCCACAACCACTCGTTGGCAGCAATATGCAAGGCATACCCCGTGTAAACGGAAATTAGCGCCGCCACCAAATGTACTCTGAAGTTGAGCTGTGTTTTTGCGGCATGCGCCAATCCGCTAAATGCGTAGCCAAACCCCCGGATAAACTTTTTCATTGATCAAATTTAGGGAAAAGAAATGAACGGCGCATGTGTTAAAGGGAGGCGCAATGTATTGCGCCTTTACACATGGTTCAGCATGTGTGATCCACGTGCGAATGTGTATCAATTTGGATCAGTTGGATCACCATAAAAATTCAATATACTGACAATAAGGTAATTACATTTTGGCATCAGAAGAATTGGATCACTTTGGATCACTTTTTATAACTTATATGTCTTTTTTTGGATCAAGCACTTTTGACTGACCGAAGGGAACACCATTATTGCAAATTGCGACGCAAAATAAATTGAGATGCAAAATAAGGCTGTCACAATTTCACCCTATAATGCATACTTTTTCGTTCTAAATTACCTATTTTTGCAACCTCTAAAATTTGAGGGGTAAAAGATTAATGTACAAGGAATACAAGCAGTTAAATTTATCGCAGACAGGCAAAGATGTTTTAGAGTTCTGGAAACAGAATAACATTTTCGAAAAAAGCATCAGCAGTCGCCCTGCCGGCAAACCGTATACATTTTATGAAGGCCCGCCAAGTGCCAACGGCATGCCGGGCATTCACCACGTAATGGCGCGTGCCATTAAGGATATTTTTTGCCGCTATAAAACACTGAAGGGTTTCCAGGTAAAACGTAAAGGCGGCTGGGACACCCACGGCCTGCCTATTGAGCTGGCTGTTGAGAAAGCTTTAGGTATTACCAAAGACGATATCGGCAAAAAAATATCTGTTAAAGCGTATAATGAAGCCTGCCGCAAGGAGGTGATGCGCTATACCGATATCTGGAACGACCTGACCGAAAAAATGGGTTATTGGGTTGATCTTGAAAATCCGTATATCACTTATAAAAACGAATATATTGAGTCGCTTTGGTGGATACTAAAGGAGCTTTATAAAAAAGACCTGTTGTATAAAGGTTATACCATTCAGCCTTACTCACCAAAATCGGGCACGGGCCTAAGCTCGCACGAGCTGAACCAGCCGGGCACTTATAAAATGGTGAAGGATACTACCATTACCGCGCAGTTTAAAGTTAAGCGCGATGATAAATCGGCATTTTTGTTTGAAAATATCAATACCGATCTGTTCATCCTGGCCTGGACAACTACCCCATGGACTTTGCCGTCAAACAGTGCATTAGCTGTTGGCGAAAAGATCGAATACGTTAAAATAGCTACCTTCAACCCTTATACCTATGAGCCAATCACCGTTATTTTGGCTCAGGATCTGGTTGGCAAATTATTTAAAGCCGATGGTCAGAGTGCCTCTTTTGATGATTACAAAGGCGGGGACAAGATCATCCCCTGGGAAATAAAAGAAACTTATACCGGCGCTCAGTTGGTTGGCGTTAACTACGAGCAGTTATTGCCATACGTAACCAACGACGATCTGGCTCAAAACGGTTTCCGTGTTATTCCGGGCGATTTTGTGACTACCGGGGATGGTACCGGCATAGTACACATTGCCCCAACTTTTGGTGGCGATGACTTTAGAGTAGCTAAAGAAGCCGGCGTACCTGCTGTTTTGGTGAAAGATGAAAACGGCAAAGATGTTCCGCTGGTTGACCGCCAGGGCCGCTTTGTAAATGAGGTGACCGACTTTGCCGGACGCTATGTTAAAGAAGAATATTATACCGCCGAAGAGCGCGCGCAGCCCGACTTTAAACCGACTGACGTTCTGATTTCGATCAAATTAAAAACCGAAAACAGAGCTTTTGACGTAAAAAAATACGAACACAGTTACCCTCATTCATGGCGTAGCGACGAGCCAATTCTGTACTATCCCCTGGATAGCTGGTTTATACGCACCACAGCCCTGAAGGATAAAATGGTGGAGCTGAACAAAACCATCAACTGGAAACCAGAGTCGACCGGGACCGGCCGTTTTGGCAACTGGCTGGAGAACCTGGTAGACTGGAATCTGTCGCGTTCACGCTACTGGGGTACCCCACTACCTATCTGGCGTTGCGATGCTACATTTGTGCCGAAACCAGAGATCTGTATCGGCAGCATTGAAGAATTAAAAAAAGAAGGCATCTATTTTTACTTTGAAGATGCTAAACAATACTTTTTGCAACATACCGGGGCAGAAATAATGGAATTTCTTTCGATCCCGCCTGACGAGGATTCTGAAGAAGATCTGGACACTATTCAGCAGCTTCAAGCCGGTCTTAAAAAGGGCAGTTTAGAATTAAGGAATTTCATTGACTTTTGCCCGAACAGAGATGTCCTGGTTAAAAAGTTCTCGACCTCTGTTGACGAGTTTTTTGCGAAAGAAAATATTGAAATGGATCTGCACAGACCTTATGTAGATAACATCATCTTTTCAAAATTTTTTAATGGAGAAGCTTATTATTATTACAGAGAGGCCGACCTGATTGACGTTTGGTTTGACAGTGGCGCCATGCCTTATGCGCAATGGCATTTCCCATTTGAGCATAAAGAAGAATTTAAAAACGCATACCCGGCCGACTTCATTGCCGAAGGGGTTGACCAAACCCGGGGCTGGTTTTTTACCCTGCATGCTATTGCGGTAATGCTAAGCGAAACCAGCGACGAGATCAAAGCCATCAATGCGCAGGTAGACAATAAAGGAATATCATTTAAAAACGTTATCTCAAACGGCTTGGTGCTTGATAAAAACGGCAACAAAATGTCCAAACGTCTGGGTAATGGTGTAGATCCGTTCGAGACTATTGAGCAGTTTGGCGCCGATGCGCCGCGCTGGTACATGATCAGCAACGCTGCGCCATGGGACAACCTGAAATTTAACGCAGATGGTATCGATGAGGTTCGGCGTAAGTTTTTTGGCACCTTATATAATACGTATACATTCTTTGTGATGTATGCTAACATAGATAAGTTCGCCTACAGCGAGCCGGATATCCCAATCCAGGACCGGCCTGAAATTGACCGCTGGATCATCTCTTTATTAAATACACTGAGCAAAGAAGTCGATGGTTTTTATGCCGATTTCGAGCCTACCAAGGCTGCCCGTGCTATCCAGGATTTTGTAGATGTAAACCTGAGTAACTGGTTTGTGCGCCTGAGCCGTCGTCGTTTCTGGAAGTCGGACGACTCGGAAGACAAGTTATCAGCTTACCAGACTTTATACACTTGTTTAATAACCGTCGCTAAGCTAATGTCGCCTATTGCGCCATTCTTTGCCGAGCGTTTATATACCGATTTAAACAGCGTAACCCAAAAAGAGCCGTTCGAATCGGTTCACCTCGCTTACTTTCCTGATTACAATGCCGCCCTGGTAAATGAGGCTTTGGAAGAGCGTATGCAACTGGCTCAGGACATCTCGTCATTGGTACTGTCGCTGCGTAAAAAAGTGGGTATTAATGTGCGCCAGCCATTAAGCAAAATTTTATTACCGATACTTGATATAGAATTCGAGCAACAAGTTGACCAGGTTAAAGAACTGATCCTCTCAGAAACCAATATCAAGGATATTGAATACATTACCGATACCGCCGGCTTTATTAAAAAGAAAATCAAACCAAACTTCAAGGCTCTTGGCGCTAAGGTTGGTAAGGATATGAAGGTGGTTGCCGACATCATCAGTAACTTTAGTCAGGAAGATATCGTTAAACTGGAAACCGAGGGCTCAATATTAATATTGGATGATAAGTATTCAGTACTACTTAGCGACGTAGAAATCATTGCCGAGGATGTTCCGGGATGGCAGGTAGCAAATTTAGGAAAACTAACCGTGGCTTTAGATGTTACCATAACCGACGAATTAAAGGAGGAAGGAATATCTCGCGAGTTAATAAACCGAATACAGAACCTACGCAAAAACAATGGCTTCGAAGTTACGGACAGGATAACTGTAAGACTATCAGATAGCCTGTTGATAAGCCGCGCCCTAAATAACAATTTATCCTATATTAGTGCAGAAATCTTAGCCGATAATATAGTGGTTGATAACCAAATCAATGATGGCGAAACAACCACAATTGATGATAATGAAATAATAATTGCTATTAATAAAGTAATATGAAAGTAGAAAACGAAAAAACCAGATATAGCGATTCTGAGTTAAAAGAATTCAAAGAACTGTTATTAGATAAATTAAACAGTGCCAAAGAAGAGTTGAATGCCTTAGCCTCATCATTAAGCGCACCAAATGCTAACGGTACGGACGACACTGCCGGTACTTATAAAACGCTGGAAGATGGGTCAGCTACATTAGAGAAAGAGCAGATCAACCAATTAGCTGCCCGTCAGAAAAAATTTATTGAGCAGTTAGAAGCGGCTTTAGTGCGTATTGAAAATAAAACTTACGGTATTTGTCGCGAAACCGGCAAACTGATTCCTAAAGAGCGTTTACGAGCCGTACCGCATACTACCCTTACCATGGAAGCCAAATTAAAGCAATAAATGAAGGCTGTTTATATAAAACCTTTTTTAACTGCTTTATTAATTATTATTGCCGACCAGGCAATTAAAATCTGGGTTCACTCGCACATGTATCAGGGCCAGGAAATCAAATTTCTGGGTGACCACGGCATGCTGCATTATACCGAAAATAATGGCATGGCATTCGGCATGGAACTGGGAGGCGACTGGGGTAAATTAACCCTTACGCTTTTCAGAATTATTGCGGTTGCAGGCATAGGTTATGGTATAGTTTACCTTATCAAACATAAATATCATCGCGGACTAATCATGAACGGCGCGCTGATACTGGCCGGAGCAGTAGGCAATATCATTGATTCTACCTTTTATGGTGTCATCTATCGCTACGCGCCGTTGTTTCATGGCCGGGTGGTAGACATGTTCTATTTCCCATTGATATCGGGCAATTTCCCGCAATGGTTTCCTATCTGGGGTGGCGAGGATTTCATTTTCTTCCGCCCTGTGTTTAACCTGGCCGATGCTTCGATATCGGTAGGAGTTATTTTGATATTGATCTTTCAAAAACACTACTTTAAACACGAAACACCTGAAGCCAGCGCTCCAAACAGCGAAATGGTAGAGGAATAAATCAAACCATTCATTGTTTAAATACTTAAAGCCGCTTTATGCGGCTTTTTTATTTTTGCGCGTTCTTTTTTTACACTATCTTCCGTAATCATAAGTATAAAATTGTCTTTTGTCTATCATTAAGTTATTATTATATTATTTATTCCATAATAAATTTGCGAAAAGACAAATGGAATAAAAATATATCGACAAAACCGAAACAAGAAGTTATAATAAATCAATAAATGTCAAGATTTATATAAATTTTTATCCATTTTATTATGAAAACCAAAATGTATTGTTAATTTAGCAAAGCAATCAATCAAATCATAGCGTTCTTTTATAGATTTTTTATAATTCTGTTAAATATTTCAGGCATATTAATGCCAAAAATGACAAACTCGATTTTACTTAACCTAATTAAACTATGATTTTAAAAACCCTCTTTCAAAAACCCTTAATGGATATGTTATCGGATATATCCCGACAGGCAAACCCAAATCCATCCGGACATCGTTATCGTCCCGGCATTTGATTCAGGCAACCGGTTTTAACTGCGCGCCTAAATCTTCAAGTTCGTATTCAAACAATCACTTATTAATTATTAAATCACGTTAGCAATTCCGATATGAAAAAATTTGTACCCTTTGGCATTCTCATCATTGTAGTTATCCTGGCATTTGCCTTTCCGGGTAACTTTGTAGCAACACCCGCTGCAACCACGCTAAACAAGGCCGATATAGCCTGGATGCTTATCGCAACCGCATTGGTATTATTAATGACACCCGGCCTGGCCTTCTTTTATGGCGGCATGGTTAGCAAAAAGAACGTTATCTCAACCATGCTGCAAAGCTTTGTCTGCATGGGCCTGATCACCATTATCTGGGTAGTTTTTGGGTTTAGCCTTGCATTTGGCCAGGACGTGGGCGGCGCCGGCATTATCGGCAACCCGGGTTCGTTCTTTATGATGCAGCATACTTTGGGCGTAGCCTGGCTGGGCGGCACCATTCCTGTTATATTGTTTGCTATGTTTCAGTTAAAGTTTGCGGTAATTACTCCGGCATTAATCACGGGCGCATTCGCCGAGCGTATTCGCTTCAATTCTTATTTGATCTTTATCACGCTGTTTATTGTCTTTATCTATGCGCCGCTGGCGCACGCAACCTGGCACCCTGAGGGCATCTTCTACAAAATGGGCGTATTAGACTTTGCCGGCGGTACTGTGGTGCATATGTCGGCGGGCTGGGCAGCTTTGGCGTCGGCTTTATATCTTAAAAAACGCACCGAGATCCCAGAGTCGCACGCTCCGGCACGTATAAGCTATGTTATCTTAGGTACCGGTTTATTATGGTTCGGCTGGTTTGGTTTTAACGCAGGCTCTGCCTTAGGCGCAAATGAGTTAGCTTCAACCGCACTAGCTACTACGACCACAGCATCAGCTGCGGCTGCTATGTCATGGGTTTTCTTTGATATATTAAGAGGGAAAAAGCCATCGGCATTAGGCGCTTGTATTGGCGCGGTGGTAGGCCTGGTAGCTATAACACCTGCTGCGGGTTACGTTACTGTATCGCAATCGTTAATTGTAGGTATTGTTGCTGCGGTTGTAAGTAACCTGGTAGTTATCTGGAGAAGCAGAACCAACATCGACGATACGCTTGACGTATTTCCTTGTCACGGCGTGGGTGGCATGATGGGTATGCTGATGACCGGCATTTTTGCCACTAAAAGTGTAAACAGCGCAGGGGCCAACGGCTTGTTTTTTGGCGAAACCAGCTTGTTTGTTAAACATCTTATAGCTTTAGTTGCCGTATCGGTATTTGCTTTTGTCGGATCATTTATCCTTCTAAAAGTTACCGATATGATCAGCACACTGCGTGTAACCCCTGAAGAAGAGATTACAGGTCTTGACATCAGCCAGCACGACGAAGAACTTTGATCAACATATAATATATCGTCCGGCTGGGCAACACTCAGCCGGGCCTTTTACTGCCTCTTAAAATCAGTCAATCAATGCAGATAGAAAGAGCTGTTAATAAATTAAAAAAGAAGATTATTAACCAAAAAACAAATAGTTTTTCTAAATTTAGCCTATTAGCGTATTGTTTTAATGAGATTTGACACAAAACATTTCTTAAAGCTATCTATCCTGCTGCTGGTTTGCTGGGCCTTTTTTACAGGCCAGGCCAAACCCTTTGCGTCTGCTTATCAACACAATCATAATACAAAAATTTCTAGGGTTTTCAGGGCTTATAACCTGCCTGCTAATCCTTTAATTAAATTTAATCTGGCAGGCAACAACCAGGAAGCTATACGCCAGCTTCACAAAGTAAACAGCCCCGTTTATGCGGCTTACCTGGTGCCGCAAAACGCTACTGCCTGTATCAGGTATTTTAACTTCTTCTCCGGATATAACGATCACAGATATACGCTTCAAAACGCTGACTTTCTGTTTCCTTTCCATGTCTTTTGGTAGCACCGAAAGATTTCTGTTAGTTAATTGAATTGTTGCAGGAGTGCTTTACAGCCAAGCGCACCTAACTAACAGACATCTCGCCAATCATCCCTCTTGCTTTTATCAGCAAAGTTTACAGCACCCGATATTAATCAGCCTTCTGAATGATCTTTTATTGGCAAGCCTTACAAGCATCTATTTTAGATTTGATTGATTGCTACAACAATACTAACTATAGGTACAAAAATTGTAAGTATGGGCCTTCACCAGGTTGATTGCTTCGCCGGTTAAAAGGATTTCACTTAATAGTAGGATAGGCTGGTCCTGATAGAGGATCAGCCTTATTAAAGTTTTGTCGCTACCGTAAATTACAAGTGATGTACAAGAATTTAACAAATTTAGCTGGCGCTGTAACTCAAACATAGTAATGCTGCAGCCCGATATTTTAAAGAGCTTTAATCGTTTGTTGTTGATCGGTTAAATGTGAGAGCCTGCCACCTGTTAATTCAGGAGCAGGCTTTTTTCACATTATACCATTACATTATTGAGGCCTGCGCTCAGGCGGACGACGATGCTGCTGCTGTGCCTGCTGCTGTTGCGCCTGGCGTTGCTGATCGGCCTGACGCTGAGCAGCTTGTTGTTGTGCCTGTTGCTGTTGGGCCTGGCGCTGCTGATCAGCCTGACGCTGAGCAGCTTGTTGTTGTGCCTGCTGCTGTTGCGCCTGGCGCTGTTGATCGGCCTGACGCTGAGCAGCTTGTTGTTGTGCCTGCTGCTGTTGCGCCTGGCGTTGCTGATCGGCCTGACGCTGCGCGGCCTGCTGTTGCGCCTGGCGTTGTTGATCAGCCTGACGCTGTGCGGCCTGTTGTTGCTGCCTTTGTTGTCCAAATTGCGCACCACGTTGTTGTGTCTGCTGATTTTCCTGCTGTTGCTGGGTGGCTTGCTGCGCCTGGCGTTGCTGCCTCTGCTGTTCAAATTGCGCGCGGCGTTGTTGCTGCACCTGCTGTTGCTGCGCCTGTTGCTGGTCGCGCTGCTGTTGGGCGGCTTGTTGAGTAGCCTGCTGTTGCTGGGTGGCTTGCTGCGCCTGGCGTTGCTGCCTCTGCTGTTCAAATTGCGCGCGGCGTTGTTGCTGCACCTGCTGTTGCTGTGCCTGTTGCTGGTCGCGCTGCTGCTGGGCGGCTTGTTGAGCAGCCTGTTGTTGCTGCGCCTGATGCTGGTCGCGCTGCTGCTGGGCGGCTTGTTGAGCAGCCTGTTGTTGCTGGGTGGCTTGCTGTAAATCCTGATGCGCTTGCCCGCGAGCTTGATTTTGCTGGATGGCCTGTTGTTGAGCCTCACGCTGCTGCCTTTGCTGCGGCGTATTGTTTCCCTCCTGTATGCGTGGCGGCGTTACATTTGGCCTGTTCTCCCGGCGACCACGATAAAGCGGCCTTGTTATTACATTATTGTTTTGTTGAGGCTGACTTGCCCGATTTTGTTGTGTTGAATTTGCATTGCCTCTTTGTAACTGCTCAACATTACCTGTTGGCTGCGGACGGCGTTGTGGCGCTTGTACCGGCTGCTGATTAGGCCGCGTTGCAGACTGGCCATTTATCCGCACAATATTGGTGTTGGGGTTTGAGCTACGGGCCTCCATAGCAAGCCTTTGCGCGTTATTACGGCTAAAAGTTAAGCTTCCTCCTCCACGGGCTATACGCTGATTAGGGTTTTGTTGTTGATAAGCTTTGCCGTCAACCACACGTTGAGGGCGCGCATCACCTGACCGGCTTATATTTGGCCTGAAAATACTGACCGTTTTAGTACCCACTGTAATGCCTGGCCGGCTTGCATCGGTAACTGTATAAACCTTTGGCCTGCGGTGTGTATACCTTTCTATATCTGTAGCACGCGGCCCCCCTATATATTGATGCCCATTGCGGACAAATACATTGTTAACTACCGTGGTGTGGCGAATAACATTTGCTACCCTGTTGTGAGGAATATAGTAATTATAGATACTTTGATTGTTGATATAAGCCGCCGGTGCAAATGCCCAATAATCGTAATAGTTACCGCTGCCGATAGATCCGCTGAAATCCACGTCGGGTGACAGCGGAGCCCAACCATAATAACCGTCGCCCGACCGCCAGCTCACCCAGGCAGGAGCCCACTCGTAGCCAGGTATCCACTCCCATCCATAATAGTCGTCAAAGCGCCAGCGGCCGTAGTGAAAGGTAGCCCATCCCCAGGCATAGTCAGACACCCAGGTATTGCCATATTCGGTCATCACCCAATACCCTCCGGTTTGATACGGTCTAAAACTTTCGTCGATATCGGGTAGCCAAACATCGCCATAATTATTATCATAAACCCAGGTACCATATGGCGCCAGGGCGTCATAAAAATCCTGTTCGGTAATTGCTTCATCCTGGGCCGAAGTTATGCGTGGGGCCGCAACTATCAGCAATATCGCCAACAAGCTTATTCCCCATATTTTTTTTACGATTTTCATACCATTAAGTTTTTGAGGTGTAAGATTTGGGTTCATTATTTCGACTATTAAAATATAAAACGTTTAGTTGGCCAATTGTTTTGTTACATATCCATGGCAAACCTAAATCACCAAAAAACAAAGCCTCTTGTTTAATTGGTTACACAAATAGGTCAGCGCCGTCAACAAACTTTTCCACCTTTACATTAAACCATATTTATTTCGATAATTTTACGTTTTATCATTATACACTATGAGCACAGAAGTAAATATTCCACGCCTTGACCTAAATACCTATATTAACGGTGGTGATGCCGAGCGTAAACAATTTTCGGAGGCTATTGGTAAGGCTTTTAATGAAACCGGTTTTGTTACCATCACCAACCATGGTTTGAGCAAACAACTGATAGACGATTTATATACACAGGTTAAAGCCCTTTTTGCCTTACCCGATGATGTAAAATCAAGCTATGAGATACCTGAGCTGGCAGGTCAGCGCGGCTACACAGGTAAGGGCAAAGAAACCGCCAAAGGTTTTAAAACGCCCGATTTGAAAGAGTTTTGGCAAATAGGCCAAACTATTGAAGGCGATGATAAACTGAAAGAACAGTATCCTGACAACCTCCAGGTAAAAGAGTTGCCGAAATTTAATGAGGTTACTTTAGAGGTTTATAGAAAGCTGGAAGCTGCGGGTAAGGAATTGCTGCGCGCTATTGCGGTATACTTAGGCCTTGATGAGCACTACTTTGACGACAAGGTAAATAATGGTAATTCTATATTGCGCACGCTGCACTATTTCCCTATTGAAAACCCGGATGCCGTGCCTGCTGATGCCGTTCGCGCCGGAGCACATGAGGACATTAATCTTATTACGTTGCTGATAGGCGCCAGTGCCGACGGCCTTGAATTGCTTACCCGCGATGGTAAATGGTTCCCGGTAAAAGCGCATGGCGAAGACCTGGTAGTAAACGTAGGCGACATGCTGCAACGCTTAACTAATAACAAGCTAAAATCAACCACTCACCGTGTGGTTAACCCACCACGCGAGCTGATGAAGTTTTCCCGCTATTCGGTGCCCTTCTTTCTGCACCCTAAGTCTGATATGGATCTGACCTCGCTTCCATCAACTATTGATGCCGAACATCCTAAAATATATAGCGACATCACTGCAGGCGAATACCTGGATGAGCGCTTACGTGAAATTGGATTGAAAAAATAACCAGCAAATTTCAACTCATTTCAACCAGCCGTCATACTCCACCGGGACATGACGGCTGTGTTGTTTTAGGGGAGTTTATTGAAATCAATTTCGGGGGGCGTCCTTAAATTGTGAGTATCCGTATTAAATCGGGTATTTAGCGGTGTAAAATCGTTAAAGAACCCACCATTAAGCAGATAAAACCCTTTGGAGTCTGGCTTGCCCGCATAATCTTTACGATAATTGATCTTTGCCGTTGCATCGCCGGTAAATGTTGCAAAATACACCGGGCTCCATTTGCCTTCAATATCTATCGTCCATTGATTGGCAAATAATGCCATACGGGTTTTATCGCCGTTTTCCGGATCAAAATTTTCGACAAATGAATGCAGGCCTTTTAAATAAGAGCCGGATTGCGGACGCTTAAAGCAGGCTATGAGTTGCCACTGCCCCTTTTCCTTTGGTTTAAAATAAGCAGTATAGATAGTTGTTTCGGCAGCGATATCGCCCTGAGCATGTACCAAAAAACAATAGGTTTTGCCTGCCACCCAAGGATACAGCGTATAGCTTTGCCCGCCCGAACCTTCTCCGCCAAACTCACCGGCATGAACAGCATCTCCCTTTTTAAGCAGCTGTACCTTCATATTATCGGGTATGCTCTTGGGGTCATTAGTCTCATATGGGCTCCATACCGAAAACAGCAACCGCCGCTCAGTTGCCGAATTAACCTGCATGCCGAAATAACCACCGCTAAATCCATCGGCCATAAAATAGGACCCGGCGATATCCCTCCCGACCGGGACGGTCACTTCGTTATAAAACCATTCGATAGGTTTATTGGGCACCTCATAATTCAGATGAACGGACGGGCCGCGGCGACCCCAATAAAAATAATTACCCCGGTTATTATGCACGTACGCCGCGCCGCGCCCCAGGGCAGGGCCGGTTAATACCAAGTCTGACACTGCCGCAAAAACATCCCCGGTTTTAGCAAGACCTACCAACTGGATTTTCAAGTATCCGGGTTTATGAATGTTAATCTCACCAAAATCAACCCGTTTAAAATCCGGGCTGCCTGAAACCGTTTTGGTCAGGGTTTCGCCCAAAAATTTAATGGCTATCTTACTTTCGCCCAATGGCACCTGCAAATTTAGCCCTACATTTAATTTGCCGCCGGTTTCGACACGCACATATACATATGCTGTGTCACGCGCCGACGTCCAGCTAACCAAACCGGCATTTTTGATCGCCGCACGGGCGTTGGGGCCAACCCAGGCGTTACCGCCTAATGGAATAATAATAGTGGAATCGTTGCCCTGCGCAAAAGATTTACCCGGCACAAACCACAACACCGCAGCTAACATCGTCATCATGTTAACAGTCAGTTTACGGCTCATATCAAAAAGAGATTTTAAGCAGTTATAACTTATCGCCGGTTTCGGCTTTGATAGCGCGGTACAGCTCATAAGGGTGTTGCGAGCCAATGATATAAACCAGTCCGTCACGATCCGTCAGGTGTACTGCATTTCTGCCGGCTGCAAAAAAACGAATGGTGCCTTTGCTATGCAGATTATAAACCGGATTATTAAAAAGATAACGGCTGTAAGGAGCAACCTCGGCTTTAACGATACTATTCAGGTCGATTTTTACCAGGCGGGTTGTCCACAAGCCATTTAAAAAAATGCTTTTATTTTCGACGCGGGTTCTGAAATGCAGCAAGAACCCCATTATGATGCAGATGATCAGGATGGCAAAGCCAACCACCGCCAGCAGGTCGCCGGTTTTGTCCCCTACATCGGTGAAAGTATAGGCTGCAAAACAAAAAATAGCCAATACCAGGCGTATACATAATGGAATAAACTCGCGGCCGAGGTATTGATTTTCGGTAAAAACTACTTTTTCGCTCATCTCTTTAATTTGAGATTTGAAGATATGGGAATTGAAACGATCGCACGATTTTCAAATCCTCAATTAACACAACTTCAAATCAACCTGCTTTATATAGTTCGAAGATAGTTACTTTTTTGGTGTTTTCTGTTACTTTATAACGATCGTCGGGCCGATAGCCTCCAATCCATATCACATCGCCATTGCCGTTAATCACCAGTGGTATCTGTGTTTTTTGATGTACCGGTATTTTAAGACCGATGAAAAAATCGCTCAGCTTTTTGCGCGTTTTCATCCCCAGCGGATAAAAACTATCGCTTTGCTCCCAGGCACGAATGCTGAGGGGATAAACCAATTTAGCTGCATCTATCGACACCACCATGGGGTTATCTTTAATAATGACCGGCGCTTCGTCGTGCAAAATATTAAGTCTGTAACCACCGTAAATTGCCGTCCTTTCCATTTCTGAAATGCTTACCACTTGATGAACAGGTTTATCTAACGGCGCAATGATCAGCTTGTCGCGGTCAAGTATCAACCTAAAAATTGCCGACTCAAACACCCGGCCCGAATGCTTATTCAACGATGAGATCAGATCATCAATCGTCGTCTCATTAAAACCGTAGGGTTGTAAGAGTTTAAACAGCAACAAGCGCTGCGGATTTAAAGCTTTAACTGCCGATATTCGAATGTGAATTTCACCACCCGTTTGCGTTAGTAAGCCCGCCTTCAACTCGGCTATGCGCAGATCCAATAAAGTTTCCAGATCTTTAAAGCGCTCCAGGTTGTTTTGAAAAGTATTTTCAAGTGCCGGATTTAATTCGCGCAGTTTCGGGATTACTTCATGCCGCAGTTTATTGCGTGCATATTTGGTTGACGCGTTTGAGCTATCTTCAACATATTCAAGGCCATTGTCATTAATAAGCTGTTCAATTTCCTCGCGGTTCAAAAATAAAAGTGGCCTTACCAGTGCGCCATTTTTTGGCAAAATACCATGCATGCCGGCTATACCCGTGCCGCGTACCAGGTTTAACAATATTGTTTCAATTGCGTCGTTTTGGTGATGCGCAAGCGCAATAGCGGTGTATTGATTTTGTTGCCTCAGTTGTTCAAACCAGTTGTACCGCAGCTCACGCGCGGCCATCTGAATAGAAACCTTGTTTTCGGTGGCGTATTTTTGGGTATTAAAATTGATGGTGTGAAAAGGGATATTATTTTGATTGGCTAATGCTGCGCAAAAGGCCTGGTCGGCGATGGCGTCATTACCTCTTAGTTGAAAATTGCAATGGGCAATGGCAAATTGATAACCGGCCGCTTTTAGTAAATGCACCATTAAAACAGAGTCCATACCACCGCTAACTGCTGCCAGGACAGTTCCGTTGTAGTCAAATAGACGATTCTGTTCAATAAAACGGGTGAATTGTTGAAGCGGAAGCATCGTCAAAATTATTAATTTAATAACCCCGACAAAAAACTAATTTTGCAGTAGTGAATAAATACGTCTTAAGTTTCTTTTTTTTGCTGGCGACTTTGTCAGTTTTGGGCCAAAGCAAATCAAGGGTTAACCTAATTAGCTCAACCACTTTACGATCAGCGCCGGGCCCAAATGGCAGCCGTATCATCAAAGTACACAATGGCGTCTTTAAACAAGACTACTCTACCCTAACTTCAGACAGCGCTTATTTCTACCCGGACCAAAATATGGTCGATGCCTTTGGTCATGTGGTCATAAATCAGGGCGATACGGTACATATTTACTCAGACAAGCTCAATTATAACGGCAACACCAAGATAGCGGTACTTACAGACCACGTAATAATGGTGGATAAGGACGCTACACTCACTACCAATAATTTCACTTACAATACAGCTACCCGCATAGGCACCTATGTCGATGGTGGTAAACTGGTTAACAAGGATAACACCTTAACCAGTAAAAACGGCTATTATTTTGCTTTTACCCGCGATGCATATTTCAGGTACGATGTGGTTTGTAAAACCCCCGATGCGGTAATTAAAACCGATACTATGCGGTATAACTCGGGTACACGCATTAATTATTTTTACGGGCCTACTATTATTACGGGGAAAGATAAAGACAATCTGTATACGGAAAACGGGACTTACAATACCATTTTAAAGCAGGCTGCCTTTGGCAAAAATAACCTGTACACCAGCAAAACCAAGTCGCTCAAAGGCGATAGCTTGTATTATGACCGCCTTAAGGGTTATGGCCGCGCTGTCAAACACGTAATTTTTACTGATACCGAGCAAAAAACTACCCTTTTGGGCGATTTTGGCGAGTATTTTAAAAGCAATGAGGAGGCAATTGTAACCCAAAA
The DNA here is from genome assembly GCF_039539265.1 of Mucilaginibacter panaciglaebae. Taxonomy (NCBI): domain Bacteria; kingdom Pseudomonadati; phylum Bacteroidota; class Sphingobacteriia; order Sphingobacteriales; family Sphingobacteriaceae; genus Mucilaginibacter; species Mucilaginibacter panaciglaebae. Next base: position 216,726 of record NZ_BAABCV010000009.1, on the reverse strand, counting down.
CGCCTACATGATATTTGTGACCGAGGATAGCGTTAAAACGACCTCAACGGACACCGCAAAGGCCGGAGGCAACCTCAGGTTGGTTAAGGCCGATAGCCTGCGCAAATTAATACCGGGCGCTAAAACATTCATGCCAGGAGCGAAAAAGGCGGCTATTGATTCATTAGTTAAAAATAATAAAGACGCTGTAGACAGCTTGAGCAAAGCTGTAAAAAAACTAAACCCAACCAATGTAGCTGATAAAAAGCTAACGCTGCAAGGGATAAAAGATTCAGTGACCAGGCAGCTACCTAAAGCCCAAAATATGGGCGGGGCCGGCAAAGCGCCGGTGTCGAAAAAGCGGGCGGCGGCGGTCATTGCCCCTGTTATGCAGGGAAAACCTATTCCTAAATTGGAGACGCCTGTTTACCGCTTCGCCGATACGGCAAAAGCCAAGCCTAAACTGAATTCTAACATTCGTTATGATTCCTTATTTATGGCTGGCGACACATTCAAGACACGGATGATCACCTTTAAGGATTTTAAGCTGCTGAAAAAGCGCCAGTACGAATTAGCCCATCCGGACACCACTATTAAAAAAACGGCGGCAGCTGCAAAAACAACAAAGCCCGAAGTTTCTGCTAAACCATCAAAGTATATTGAGCCTCTGCCGTTCTCGATAGCGATAGATACGGCTTTCCGGTACTACGACTATTTTGCCGGTATGCCAAGCCCCTGGGCAAACATCAGGGTATTGACATTGCCCCCTCCGAGGCAGCCCGCTTCAATGGCTTCGGGCGCAGGTAAGGTTGCTGCTCCAAAACCGACAGCGAGCGATTCGCTTAAAATCAAACAAAAGGCCGATTCGCTGACGGCTGTAGCGGCGGCAAAAGAAATGCCTGATACTACCCGCATCAGGATTGTGAATGTGTATAATCACGCCAAGATCTTTAAGTCTGACCTGCAGGCTAAAGCCGATTCAATGTTCTATTCGAGCGCCGACTCTACTATCCGCATGTATGTCAACCCGATGATCTGGACACAGAAATCGCAGTTATCCGGCGATACCATCAACTTGCAGATGAAGCATAAAAAGCTGGACAACCTTGATATGTTCCCGTCGGCCTTTATTGTCAACATCGAAAAAAATGACTCCACGCATTTTAACCAGGCCGCCGGCAAATTCATGCATGGTACGTTTAAAAATGGCAAACTAAGCGCCTTTACCATCATAGGCAATGCCGAAACCATTTATTTTAAGCGCGATACCGTTAAAAATGTAGTGACCGATATGTCGCATACACAAAGCGGGAGGGCGTATTTTAACTTTGAAAATGGGGAGATAAGCAGCATCGCCTTTAATGAAAAATATGAAGCGAAAGGCATTCCGATGGGAAAAGTTAAAGAAGAGGATAAAATACTAAAAGGATTTATCTGGAAACCTAAGGATAGGCCTGCATCCAAGGCGGCAATTTTATCGCATCGTAATACCAAAGCGGCTGCCATGAAAAAAGGGGCAGCCAAATCTGGTACGGATAAGACTGCCATTAAAAAACCGGGGGCAGCTAAAGCGTCCGCAGATTCTACTGATGTCAAATCTGCCGCAGACAGTTTGACCGGTGAATCTGCAGGTGCTAAAACAACGACCGATAGCCTCGACAAAAAATTACAGCAATTAAATCAACTGCGATTAAAACGGGGCTTGGCACCGCTGGTTAGACCCGGCACTGCCAAACCTAACACACCACGCGATACGGTTCAAAGCGCTCCGGCCATAAAAAACAGTGGTGATAGTGTACGCAGAGATACTTCGCCGTTAAAGAAGCCGGCTATCACAAAGCATTAAAACTTATTTAAGAATTCAGCGAGTTTTTCTACAGCGATAGCGCGGTGGCTGATATTATTTTTTTCTTGCAGGCTCATTTCAGCAAAAGTTATATGGTAGCCATCGGGCTGAAAAATGGGATCATAACCAAATCCGCCATTGCCACTTGGTTCCATGCGGATGGTACCTTCAACCGCCCCGTCAAAAAAACGCTCTTCGCCGTTCCAAATCAATGAAATCACCGTACGGAAACGCGCCGTGCGATCAGACTTATCTTTCAGGTTATTTAAAACTTTGGCAATATTAGCAGCATGATCGCCATGCTTGCCAGCATAGCGCGCCGAGTAGACACCCGGCTCTCCGCCAAGGGCATCTATTTCCAGGCCGCTGTCATCGCCAAAACAATTAACCTGATATTTATCATAAATAAATCTGCTTTTAATGGCTGCATTTTCGGCAAAGGTTAGGCCGGTTTCTTCAATATCATCGTGGCAATTAATATCGTCGAGGCTGAGTAGTTCAATGCGTCCCGCCAGTTTGGCTTGTATTTCTTCAAGCTTATGTGCATTGTTGGTGGCAAATACCAGTTGTTGCATATTACAGGTTTTTCATCTGATCCCAAAAGGCTTTTTTGTTATCGGTGCTTGTCATCATCTCATCAAAACTAAAACTATACAGCAATGTATAATCTGGCATTTGTTTAAGTTGATTTAGCGGCGGTAGATCTAACCCGGAAGGTATCGCACTTTTACCTAATAACAGCACCTTTTCAGGCGTAAAATAGTTCAATATTTCATTCCAATCGTTAACTGCATTTTTGGCTGTATTAAATATAGCCACATCGTCCAGTTCAAACCCCTTCCGTTTCAGGATATTTTGGAGAGCTGTTAAATGTTCGTTGGCTATAAAATCCAGGTCAGGATAATGAGTGAAAATTAAAAACGCCTTTTTGTTTGTCCCCAGGTAATAAAACGATAAAACGGGCGCTTGTACCATAGGCTCTGCCTCGGATTGTGCAGCAGGCGGCACCAGGCCTGCTTCTTCAACAGGTTTAATAGCTGTTTCGGCTACAGGTGTTTCCACAAGCTGTGTAACAGCGGTGCTTTTAAATGACTTTTCGTCCGGCAAAAGATAAATTTCATCCTGAAAAATGTATTTTAATGCTGCTGGGTGCTCTGCCTTCACTTTAACAAATTTTAACCAAAAATAGTTAAAGTGTTTGATGCTTTATTGGCATATTCGCATAATTATAAAACCATAGATATTAAAAGACTGGGTTTTACAGTTATATATTGATAAATTTTCCCGAAATTCGGGCGTTTTACAGGCACTGCCTGTTGGTATTTAAAAAGTATAAATGAGAAAGTTTGGGTTAGTAGTTTTAGGTATTGTTTTGTTTACTACCGTTGCCACTGCGCAACGCAAAATACAATTAGATAAAATTGTTGCGGTTATAGGCAATAGCATTGTACTGCAGTCTGATATAGAAGGCATGAATGCCCAGGCGCTGTATCAAGGCCAGCACGTTGATAAATGTGTACTGGTGCAAGATCAGATATCAACCAAAATATTAGTACAACAGGCGGCTATTGACAGTATAGAGGTTAAAGATGACGAGATAGATGCAGAGATTGACCGGCGTGTGCGTTACTCTTTACAACGCGCTGGCGGGCAGGATCGCCTGGAGCAATTGCTGGGTCGTTCCTTATTACAGTACAAAGAAGAGATCAGGCCCGATGTAAGGGAAATGTTGATTGCCCAACGCATGCGTCAGCACATTACAGAGAAGCTGAACACTACCCCGCAGGACGTAAGAGATTATTTCAGAAAATTACCCAAAGACAGCCTGCCAACCTTTAACAAGGAGGTTGAGGTTGCCGAGATTGTATTTGAGCCGAAACTAACTAAACAAGAAAAAGATGTTTATCGCGACAAGGCACAAGACTTGTTAGACCGTGTTAAAAAAGGTGACGACTTTGGCGCTTTGGCAACTGCGTATTCGCAAGACCCTGGCACGGCCTCACAGGGTGGTGATGATGGTTTTATTGACCGTAATATGTACGTGAAAGAATTTACCGGCTGGGCGTTCAGATTAAAAGCCGGCGAATTATCACCGGTATTCGAATCGCCCGATTATGGCTTTTTCTTTCTGCAGGTATTAGAACGCCGCGGCGAGCAGGTACACACACGGCACATATTGATTGCGCCACCAATTACCCCCGAAAGTCTGGACCGCGCAAAAGGTCGCGCCGATACTATTTATAACCTATTGGATAAAAACCGAAAGGTTGACTTTTTTGCAAGCGCGGCATCATTTTATTCGGATAACAAAGAAACCAAATACAATGGCGGTTTGCTGATGACCTCAGAAGGTGTTGAAAACCGCACCAGCTTTATCCCCACCGACAAACTTGATCCGCAGGTTGAAGCGGTTATTGACACCATGAAGGTTGGTGGCATATCAAAACCGGTATTATTTACTGATCGCCAGGGCAAAAAAAGCTATCGTATATTTTATCTTAAGTCGGTAGTTGATGCGCATAAAGCTAATTTGGAGCAAGACTTTGCCAAGATTAAAGACTATGCCACTGCCGACAAAGTAAACCGCACTATAGCCGACTGGTTCGCAAAAAAAAGAAAAGATACCTATATCAGGGTTGATCCGCAGTTTCAGAGTGGCTGCCCCGTGCTGAAGAACTGGGCATCGCCAGAACAACCTCAACCAGCGGTTAGCAGCCAGGCACAATAAACCTTAAACTATGCAACACCAATCCGACGTAGAAGCAGCAGACGCGCTAAAGCAGGCTTATCAGAAAATACGCGCTGAAATAAGTAACGTAATTGTCGGGCAGGATGAGGTGGTAAAATTTGTGCTGATCTCTATTTTCAGCAATGGGCATTGTTTACTGGTTGGTGTACCCGGATTGGCCAAGACCTTATTGGTACAAACCATATCGCAGGTGCTTGACCTGGACTTTAACCGCATACAATTTACGCCCGATCTGATGCCGTCCGACATCATCGGCTCAGAAATATTGGGCGAGGATAGAAATTTTAAATTTATAGCAGGGCCGGTATTTTCAAACATCATCCTGGCCGACGAGATTAACCGTACGCCGCCAAAAACGCAGGCAGCTTTATTAGAAGCTATGCAGGAAAAAGCGGTTACCGCTGCGGGTATTACACATAAGCTGGCTCAGCCGTTCTTTGTACTGGCTACCCAAAACCCTATAGAACAAGAAGGCACGTACCCATTACCCGAAGCGCAGTTGGACCGTTTTATGTTCAAGGTATCACTAAATTACCCGTCGTTTAAAGAAGAGCTGGAGATTGTAAAAAACACCACCAGCACGCTAAATCAAACGGTAGAAAAGGTATTGAACGCCGAGCAGATAATGTATTTCCAGCAGCTGGTAAGAAACATCCCGGTAGCAGACAATGTATTGGAATACGCCGTTAAGCTGGTTTCCAAAACCCGGCCTGACGGCGAATTAGCGGCACCTGATGTAAAACGTCTGTTAAACTGGGGCGCAGGCCCCCGGGCATCGCAATTCCTGATCCTGGGTGCTAAATGCCATGCGGTTATTAACGGCAAATACTCGCCGGATATTGAGGACGTAAAAGCCGTAGCTAAACCTATCCTGAGCCATCGTATCGTTCGCAGCTATCATGCCGAGGCAGAGGGATTGTCGACAGATGATATAATTGAGCGATTGTTTTAGTTGAAGATTGGTTATTAGAGATTAAAGATTGGTATACTATTTTATAAAAGAAAAGCGGCTTACTTTAATAGGCCGCTTTTCTTTTATCACCGTTAGTTATTTATCGATTGTTTAACCAATCCTTAGTTCTCGATCGCCGAGAAAACCTCCAGCAGGATATTCCAGGTATGCTTGGTAGCATCAAGCTCCCAGATACGCACGTAGTTGTAGTTGCTTACAATTTCGCCTTTTTTAATGCGGGCGCGCCCATAGGTATAAGCCAGGTCATTACTGGTTGAGCGGCCGCCGCTAATAGTTTCGGCAGAAATATTTATCGCTTCATTATTTAAAAACTTTAATACCTGGTCTGTACCCATCATTGGCTCAAAACCCGGGAAATAATAACGGCCTTCGGCACTTAAAAATTCTTTGTAAGCGCCCAATGATGATATCGTCAATGCCTGATTTAACATTTTATCAGTAGCCAGGATAATGTTTTTTCCATTGAACGGGTCTTTATTCTTTACCGGCTTTTTCGAAGGGTCCGGGTCCTTAAAATCAGTTGTGGCTTCCTTTTCCATTTCAGGATGCTGAATGCCCAGGTCTATCAGCAATTTCAGTTTACCATCGCCGTCAGCATGCCATACTGAAACATAGTCGCCAAATACTTTATCGTCCTCACTTTTACCGTTTTGGTAAACGTAGGGACCTGCAGTGAAAGCCAGGTCGCCGTCATATGATATACGCGCTATTTTGGGTGTCCATTGTAAAGTACCGGGCTGTTTTTCAACACCTTCGTAAAAATCAGTGATCTTAACAACTTTGGGTTTAAATACAATACCTTCAGGATCAGCAACTGCTAAAAAACCGTTTTTGATGCCTTTGCGGGCCACCAATTTGTTAAAGGCTTCCTCGGCTTGAACTACTTTACTCACCTGTGCAGGCGCCTGAGCTACGGCAACAGCGGTGTAACAAATAAATGAGAGGGTAGCCAGTGCAATTTTTTTCATTTTGTGTGAGTTAGAGGGGAATATTGATTTTGATGTTTTTATCCTGTTCCAGGATTCAAGTATTTGCTTTTTGTTAAACGTTAATAACTGAATTAAATTTTACTCCAGTTAGTGCCTTCTTTGCTATCCTTTAGCTGAAAACCTATTTTCTGCAAGCCATCGCGTATTTTATCAGAGGTGGCATAGTCGCGGTTTATCTTGGCTTCGTTACGTAAGTTTATCACCAGATCCATCACTTTAGGCAGGTCATCATTGGCAGCCTGTTCGTTTTCTAAACCCAACACATCAAACACAAAAATTTGAATGGTGTTTTTTAAAATTTCAAGATTAGCTGCATCAATCTTCATTTTGCCGTCGTGTACAGAATTAATAATGCGCACTGCTTCAAACAGTTCGGCAATTAAAACAGGGCTGTTAAAGTCATCGTTCATGGCGTCATAACAGTGTTGCCTTAACGGTGTAATATCAATGTCCGAGCTGCCCGATGCCTTTAAAGTATCAAGCAATGTAATCGCATTCATCAGGCGTTTAAAGCCTTTGTCTGATGCATCCATGGCCTCATTACCAAAATCGAGCGTACTGCGATAATGTGCCTGCAAAATAAAGAAACGTACGGTCATCGGGCTGTAGCCGCGCTCCAATATGGAATGCTCGCCTGTAAACAACTCATGCGGCAAAAAGCTATTACCTAATGATTTTGACATTTTTTGCCCATTAACCGTAAGCATATTGGTATGTATCCAATAGCGCGCCGGGTTCTTATCGCAGCAGGCAATATTTTGTGCAATCTCGTTGGTGTGATGCGTAGGCACCAGGTCAATACCACCTCCATGAATGTCAAATTGATCGCCCAGATACTTATGGCTCATCGCCGAGCACTCCAGGTGCCATCCCGGGAAGCCTATGCTCCAGGGCGAGGGCCATTTCATTAGGTGCTCTGGCTTGGCTTTTATCCAAAGGGCAAAATCAAGTTTACCCTTTTTATCGTCCTGACCGCCCAATGCGCGGGTATTATTTAGCAGATCTTCCAGGTTACGGCCATTCAATACACCATAGTCATGCGTGCTGTTATATTTTTCAACATCAAAATAAACAGAGCCGTCAACCTCATAAGCATAACCGCGTTCAAGCATAACTTTGATGAGCTCAATTTGCTCGATAATATGGCCGGTAGCGGTAGGCTCAATACTTGGCGGCAAGCAGTTAAATATTTGCAGTACTTCTCGAAATCCGACAGTAAATTTTTGCACAATCTCCATGGGCTCTAACTGGGCCAGTTTAGCTTTTTTTGATATCTTATCTTCGCCCTGATCGGTATCTCCTTCAAGATGACCTGCATCAGTAATATTGCGTACATAACGTACTTTATAGCCAACTTGAGTGAGGTAACGAAATATCAAATCAAATGATATATAGGTGCGGCAGTTGCCTAAATGAACATCGCTGTAAACAGTGGGGCCACAAACATACATGCCAACATGCGGCGCATTAAGCGGCTCAAACTTCTCTTTTTTGCGGGATAAAGTATTGTAAACAAATAAATTTTGCTGCATAGTGGCAAACTTACGATATTTAGGTTGAATGTGGTAAATGTGAGTGGTTGATTGCGTTGATTGAATTAACGGTTTTAAATTGCTATGACTAACCAATTACTTAACTAACCACTCAGCTATAAACTACTTCAAAACCAAATCGGCATAAACCGGGAAATGGTCTGACAGCTTTTTTTCAATTACCGTATAACTGGCTACATCAAATTGTGGGGTAACCATGATATAATCGATCTGATAGTTCGGAAAATCGCCGTTATAAGTACGGCCCAACCCAAACCCTTTTTCGTAAAAAGTATTTTTTAAACCCTTTGCCATTTGATTTACAGCGAATGACGAAGGCGTATCGTTAAAGTCGCCGGCGATGATGTATGGATAGGGACATTGCCTGGCATGTTCTTTGATCTTGACCACCTGCTCGGCACGTTTCAGGAAGGCCCGTTTCAGCTTACTACCCAGGCGCTTGGTCGAACCTAAATCGGGCTTACCACTTTTAGCCACTGTATCGATGTAACGATAATCCTCAGGATCAAAATTGATAGATTGCAAATGCACGCTATATAGCCGGAATATTTTGTTGCCTTTTTTAACATCGGCATACAAACACTGGTTACCGCTAAAAAGTGGTGCTAATTGAATCATGCCTTTGGCAATTATCGGATATCTTGAAAAGATACCTATTCCTATAGTAACAGTTTCATTACCCCCAAAACTTTCAACGTAACAATTGTCAGACCCCATAATTTTTCTTATAGAATCAACCATAGCAAACTTGCCCCGCTTGCGGCTGTAAAACTCCTCGATGCCAATAACGTCAGGTTGTTTATCGGCAATGATATTTAAAATCTCGTGCTTTGTCGATATGTCTTTAACGCCCCCATACTTTTTAAAGTCGTGTACGTTATAGGTCATCATCCTGATGACATTGGTATTTGATGATTTGGGCTGATTACTATTTCCCGGATGCAGGCCTACGTTGTTTTTTAATACACCCCATCCACAGACAATGCCTATAAGCGATATAAGGGCAAACCACCTTTTACGCAGCGCCCAATAAAAGATCATTAATAAATTAGTTAGCAAAATTGGCGGATAAGCCAACCCGAAAAATGCTATGAGCCAAAACTTACGCGGGTCAGTAACCGGGGCTAAATAAGAAACAAGCAACGCAAGGCATAAACCGCAGTTTATCCATAAAAAGATCTTATCAATTAGCGGTAGCTTACCTTTTTTCTTTGCCTTCATTTTTGCTGGCGCGAAATAATGTTTCTTTTTCCTGCTTGCTCAGGTTATCATAGCCCGTTGTCGAAATCTTGTCCAATATACGGTCAATCTCTTCCTGTCTGGGTATATCGTCGTCAACAATATTACGATTAGTTGAGGCAACTTTCAGCTTTGATCGGCTCTTAAATTTAAACAAACCGGCTATAACGCTTATCCAGTCGTTACCTTTTTGCAACTGCTTTACATAAATAAAGCCCATTAGTGCGCCACCCAGGTGAGCTATCTCGCCACCGGCATTTGAACCTTTGATGCCCCAAAAACCCAAGGCTACATAAAATACGGCTATCCACTTTATCCGGATGGGCACAACACCGAAAAGCATGATCTCATAGTTTGGGGCAATGGTGGCTGCGCCAGCAATAATAGCCATTACGCCGGCCGATGCCCCCACCACCGATGCAACTATATACGCCCCGCTTTGCGTAAACATCGGGAACAGGTTATAGCTGGCTACAAAAAATACTGCGCCGGCAAATCCCCCCAAAAGGTATAAGCCAAGAATACGCCGGTTGCCCAAAAACTCCTCAAAGATCTGCCCCATCCAGTACAGCCAAAGCATGTTAAACAACACATGCCATATATCAGCATGCATAAACATATAAGTAAGCGGCGTCCAGAAATGAGCCAGCAGCCGCGGTAAATATGCCGGAAGCGTAAGGTAATTATAAGTTAAGGCAGATACCCGGTCTGTAGTTAATAATAAGTTTTCAATAATTGATGCGATACTAACGGCCAGAAATACGATAACATTAATGCCTATGAGCAGGTATAATTTACTGCCCGATTTAAACACCTTATAATATATATTTTGCCAGAAGCTCATATCCGATAAATACTTTTATTAAATAAAATTACGCGGACCTTGCAGTCGCCACATTTTTACCAGTATAAAGCCCAGTATTGCCCCGCCAATGTGCGCAAAATGTGCCACATTATCGCCACCAAATTGTGTAACCCCTAACGATATCTCTATCAATATATACACCGGAATGATATATTTTGCTTTAACAGGCACCGGTATAAACAGAATCATCAGTTCTGCGTTAGGATAGATCATCCCAAAAGCAATCAATACACCAAAGATAGCACCCGAGGCCCCTACCATCGGTGTATGAAAAATATCATAGAGCTTTTGCGCATTAGGCCCGTATTGCAGGTACGACGATTCCAGATCGGGGAAGGCTAGATTTAGCTGCCCTGTTATGGCATGTACCTCATAAGCCTGCACAATCATTTGGAAAACCACCGCACCGATACCGCAAATAAAATAAAAGGCCAGGAACCTTTGTGAGGTCATGGTATACTCCAATATGGCCCCGAACGAATACAGGGCAAACATGTTAAAGATGATATGTTCCCAGCCGCCATGCAAAAACATATAGGTAATTAACTGCCAGGGCCTGAACATGGGCGAGTTAAAATAATATACACCAAAATGTTCGCCAACCGGATCGGCAACGCCCGAAAAACCGTGACTGTAATACAGCGAGGGAATGAAACACAAAATATTAATGATAAGCAGGTTTTTTAAAACCGGAGGCAGGTTGGAAAAGGGTGATTGCATGGGTTGTCTATGTCTTTTTTCTGCGGATGCTATTTTTCAAACCGCTCTAATAATTCATTTAATGTAAATGTACTGATCACAGGCTTGCCGTTAAGCGCCACGTTAGGCATCTGGCAGGCAAACAACTGATCGGTTAACTGATTCATTTCCTCAGGTGATAACTTGGTACCCGCTTTTACTGCTGCGTTACGCGCTAATGACCGGGCCAGGTTATCCCGTCTGTCCAGCTTTAATAAGGTTTGATTATTTTTAAATCCTTCCAGCAAATGCTCTAATAACTCGTGCTCGCCCACATTGTTTAAATCGGCCGGTATACCTTCAACCACCACGGTATTTTTTCCAAACTCGCGGATATCAAAACCCAGCGCACGGATATCAGGCATCAGCTCTTTCAATAACTCAAAATCGGCACCGTTTAGTGTGAGCGACTGCGGAAACAGGCTTTGCTGGCTAACGCCCGACTGGTTTTGCAGCTGGTTTAAAAATCGCTCATATAAAATACGCTCATGCGCCGCCTGCTGGTTGATCAGCATAAAACCCGACTTGATCTGCGACATGATAAAGCGGTTATGGATCTGAAAAAACTGCTTATCGCTCGATTTAGCGATCTCCTGCTCATTAACCGTTACGCTTTCACCGGCATGCAGCTCAGCCTGCACAGCAGATGCATCGCGCTTGCTGATCTCGTACAGTGTTTCCCAATTTTTCGGGATAGGATTGCTACGGCTGCTACGATCAGTATAACTACCGCCGCTATTGCTGTTTCCGCCTCCTCTTTCAAATGGAATTTCGCGATCGGTTTTGGCAAATGGATTAAAATCAGGATTAAAGGCTATCACCGGTGCTACAATTTCTTCAAAAGGTTTTGGAGTGATGAGATGCTCAATACTATTTTCCTGATCAAAATCCAGGCTTGGTGTAATGTTATATCTACCTAACGAACGTTTTACAGCCGAGCGGATAATGGCGTAAATAGCCTTCTCGTCCTGGTATTTAATTTCTGTTTTTGTGGGATGTACATTGATGTCAATTTTCGACGGATCAATATCAATAAATAAAACATACAGCGGATAAGTATCATCCGGCAGCAACTCCTCAAATGCCGTTAGCACCGCGTGGTTCAGGTACGGGTCTTTGATAAAGCGGTTGTTGACAAAGAAAAACTGCTCGCCCCGCGTACGTTTGGCAAACTCCGGCTTACCCACAAAACCACGCAGGTTAATAATGGTGGTATCTTCTTCAACCGGCACCAGGCGTTGGTTATAGTTGCTGCCAAACAGGTGGATAATGCGCTGTTTTAATGCGCTCGCCGGCAGGTGATAAACTTCCTGCCCGTCATGATGCAGGGTAAAAAACACTTCGGGATGCGCCAATGCCACACGCTGAAACTCATCGATAATATGGCGCATCTCGACCGGATTACTTTTTAAAAAGTTACGGCGTGCGGGTATGTTATAAAATAAGTTTTTAATACATATTGACGTCCCGGCGGTGGTAGAGCAAGGCTCTTGCTTGATAACTTCCGAAGCTTCAATAAATATTTGACTGCCCAGTTCATCTTCATGGCGCCGGGTTTTCAGCTCAACCTGCGCCACAGCAGCAATGGATGCCATTGCCTCACCCCTGAAACCCATAGTGCGGATAGCAAACAGATCCTCGGCCTTTCGTATTTTAGATGTAGCATGGCGTTCAAAGCACATCCGGGCATCAGTACCGCTCATGCCGCAGCCGTTATCTATTACCTGTATTAACGCTTTGCCGGCATCTTTAACAATCAATTGTATTTTATCTGCTCCGGCGTCAATAGCATTTTCAATCAGCTCCTTAACAGCAGATGACGGCCGCTGCACCACCTCGCCTGCGGCAATCTGGTTAGCTACTGAATCCGGTAAAAGCTGAATGATATCTGACATTTATGTAATTTCCCTTCAATTTCTTTGCGCTGCTAAATTAGCTATTTAGTAGCACAGTTAAGCTTCTTACCAGGCTCGGGGCGCAATCAGTTTTTATATTTTTTTCCACCTTGCTGCATATAAGCCCCGCAGTTGCCGGGTTAAGCCCTAAATTTAAGATATCGCCTAACTTTATGAGGTAGTAGTTGTATATACCTTTATATTTACAGCTCATATCTACTATATGAATAAATTATGGCCGCTGCTTTTGCTTGCTTTGACAGCCTGTAAGCAAAAGGAATACAATGCTGATCTGTTAGTAAAAAATGCCGTTGTTTATACAGCGGACAGCGCTTTTACCGTTACCAATGCGTTTGTGGTTGATAACGGTAAGATTATTGCCGTAGGCGACTCAAGCACCCTCACAGAAAAATACCTGCCCCGCGAGGTTGTCGATGCGAAAGGCAAAACCATTTATCCCGGCTTTATTGATGCACATGCACATTTTTTAGAATACGGACTGGGTTTACAAGAGGTGAACCTGAAAGGCTTAAAAAGCTGGCAACAGGTACTTGATACCGTGAAAGAATATGCCGCCCGAAACCCTGAAGGCTGGATAATTGGAAATGGCTGGGACCAAAACCTGTGGGAAGGGCATAAGTTTCCGGATAAGACAAAGTTAGATGCGCTGTTTCCGGTGCGACCGGTTATTTTAAACCGCGTTGATGGTCATGGCGCCATTGTAAACCAGGCCGCATTAAATATTGCCGGCATCAAACCCGGACAAACTATAACCGGCGGAGAAATTGAAACCATTAATGGAAAGCTTACCGGTATTTTGTTAGATAACGCAATAGGCGTTGTTACCCGCAAAGTGCCCGACCCAGGCGACACGCTGATACAAAGCGCACTGCTTAGCGCACAACGTAACTGCATTGCCGTGGGGCTTACTACTGTGGACGATTGCGGCTTACCCTATACCATGGTAAATACCATTTCAGAGTTGCAGCACCGCGGCTCGTTAAAAATGCGCATGTATGTGCTCTTGTCTGACAAGCAGGAAAACTATGATTATCTGTTTAAACGCGGCGTATTTAAGACGCCACGGCTGAACGTGCGCGGTTTCAAGGTTTATGCGGATGGTGCGCTGGGTTCGCGCGGGGCCTGCTTATTAAAACCCTATACCGACCAGCCTAACTGGAATGGATTTTTACGCAGCAGCCAGAAGCATTTTGAGGACGTCGCCAAAATGATCGCCGACAAAGGCTTCCAGATGTGTACCCATGCCATCGGCGACTCGGCCAACCGGGTGATATTAAAGATATATGCCAATGTACTCAAAGGCAAAAATGATCGCCGTTGGCGAATAGAACACTCGCAAGTACTAGCCCCGGAGGATATTGCCTTATTTGGCAAATACAGCATCATCCCATCGGTACAACCTACACACGCTACATCTGACATGTATTGGGCCGGCCGGCGCCTGGGGCCACAGCGTTTAAAAACCGCTTATGCCAATAAACAGCTATTGGCACAAAATGGCTGGATACCTTTAGGTACCGATTTCCCGGTGGAGAATATCAACCCGCTTTATACGTTTTATGCTGCGGTGGTACGTAAGGATCTGAAGGGCTATCCGGCCAAAGGTTTTCAGATGGAAAATGCACTGACACGCCAGGAAGCCCTAAGAGGCATGACCATTTGGGCGGCAAAAGCTAATTTTGAGGAGAAAGAAAAAGGCAGCATTGAGGTAGGCAAGTATGCCGATTTTGTAATTACAGATAAAGACCTGATGAAAGCCGGTGATGCGGAACTACCAAACATCAAAGTATTAAAAACCTACATCAACGGAGAGGAAGTATATGAAAGAAAATAAGATGAACTGCTTACTAACTATTCTATTTGCATTTACCTTATTCAATTCAGCATGTGCGCAAAGCTCCGGTCAGGCTTATTTAAAGGAGGAAAAACAGGTCGAGAAATCTACGGTACTTTTAAATAATGATAATTACCTGATCCCCCTCCGAAACATCGGCAATTTAAAGATCGTCAGCGTACATTTTTTAAATCCTTATGCCCGTGCTTTTGATAGCTTGCTGAATAAATATACTGCCGTTACCCCGGTTGATTTGACAACCCGGGCCATTCGTAGTGCCTTCAACTTCGACACATATAACACACTCATCATTCAGGCTAACGAGGCTGATCTAAGCAACCCGGCATTAATAAGACTTATTACCGATAATCAGAAGAAAAAAAATGTCATCGTAGCCTATTTTGGTAAAGAAAAAGGTCTGAATAAACTAAACGATGTAAGTGCGCCCATCATCTGTTCGGGAAAAGCTACCGAAGTAGCGGCGCAATTTGCTGCCCAGGCTATATTTGGCGGAGTAGCAATCAGCCAGAAATTATCATCCACCATCAGCCCTCATTACCGAACGGGCATGGGTTATATCACCGAAAAAACCCGTTTGGAATATACCGTTCCCGAGGCCGCAGGCATCAGCAGCAGCAGCCTTCAGGACATTGACAAAATAGCCCGCGAAGCTATGAATGCACACGCTACACCCGGCTGCGTTGTGCTGGTAGCTAAAGATGGTAAAGTGATCTTCAATAAAGCTTATGGGTACCATACCTACTCGGCAGATGCCCCTGATAAGATTACCGATATTTTCGATATAGCCTCAATGACCAAGACATCGGCCACTACTATGGCTGCCATGCAGTTGTATGATGAGGGTAAGTTGAATCTCGATTCGACGATCTCTTACTACTGGCCCGTCACCAAAAACACTGACAAAGCCAGCCTGCTGATACGTGAAATATTGACCCATCAGGCGGGGCTGATCCCCGACATCCCGACCTTCGAAAGAATAAAGACTGCCGATCATAGCATTGACTCTTCTGCCGCATATCCCATTAAAGTTAACAATAACTATTTTTTGCGTAAGAATTATTATGCCGATATCATGTTGCCGGCCATGCTTAACTCGCCATTGAGGACACGGGGCCAATATGTATACAGCGATTTAAGTATGATCTTTATGCAGCAGGTAATTGAGGGCGTTACCAAAACACCGCTGAATGCCTATGTGCAGCAGCAATTTTATGACCGCTTAAGCATGCAAACCGCTGGTTTTCTGCCATTGTACCGTTTCTCGCCAGACAGGATCATTCCGTCGGAGGATGAAGAAGAATTCAGGCATTCAGAATTAGTTGGGTATGTAAACGACCCAACTGCTGCCCTGATGGGTGGTGTTGCCGGGCATGCAGGTGTGTTTGCCAGCGCTAACGATATAGCTATACTTTACCAAATGCTGTTGAACAAGGGCAGTTATGGCGGTGATATATTTTTCAGACCGGAGACGGTTGACCTGTTCACTGGCAAACAATCTGCCGTAAGCCGCCGGGGCCTGGGTTTTGATCGCTGGGACCCGATACCTGAGCGCCACTACCCGTCAGAGCTGGCATCACCGGAAAGCTTTGGACATACCGGCTATACCGGCACCTGCGTATGGGTCGACCCGAAATATAACCTGGTATATGTTTTCCTGTCAAACCGCTGCTATCCTAAGGTAAGCAGTAAGCTGAGCAGCCTGAATATTCGTCCGCGTATACAGGATGTTGTGTATAAGGCCCTTGCAAAGGGGCTTTAGCAAAACAAAAGGCCGCTACCCAATATTAATATTACAAAATGCAAACACTTATCCGCCGAATTGCTGTTAAACTTGCATAATTATTTATCACAACAACCAGATCTGTATTAATGAAAATCGGAATTGTCTGTTATCCAACCTTTGGCGGTAGCGGTGTTGTAGCCACCGAGCTGGGCAAGGCCCTTGCCGATAACGGGCACCAGGTGCATTTTATCACCTATAATCAGCCGGCCCGCCTGGATTTTTTTTCTGAAAATCTTTTCTATCACGAAGTTTCGGTGTCTAACTATCCGTTGTTTGATTATCCGCCATACGAGCTGGCCCTGGCCAGCAGGCTGGTTGATGTAGTACGCTTTGAAAAGCTGGATGTGCTGCATGTACACTACGCTATTCCGCATGCTTCGGCCGCATTTATGGCAAAGCAGATCTTATTAACCTATGGTATTTATATCCCGGTAGTAACTACGCTGCATGGTACTGATATTACGCTGGTAGGTAAAGACCGCACCTACAAACCGGTGGTTACTTTCTCTATTAATAAGTCTGACGGTGTTACCGCGGTTTCAGAAAATCTGAAGAAAGATACTTACGAATTTTTTGATATTGAGAATGACATCAGGGTGATCCCTAACTTCATCGACCTGAAACGCTTTAGCCTGAAAGCTAAGGACCACTTCAAAAGAGCCATAGCACCCGAGGGCGAAAAAATACTGATACATACCTCGAACTTCCGTAAGGTAAAACGAACCGATGATGTGGTGAGGATTTTTGCACAAATCCGCGAAAAGATCCCATCAAAACTATTAATGGTAGGCGATGGCGGCGAGCGCAGCGACTGCGAGCAGCTATGTCGCGATCTGGGTGTAGGCGATGACGTACGTTTCCTGGGTAAACAGGACGCGATAGAGGAGATCCTGTCTGTATCAGATTTGTTCCTTATGCCGTCGCAGTCTGAAAGCTTTGGTTTAGCAGCTTTAGAAGCTATGGCTTGCAAGGTACCCGTAATAAGTTCGAATGCAGGCGGGTTACCCGAACTGAATCTGGATGGCGTAACCGGCTATCTGAAAGACGTTGGCGACATACAAGGTATGGCAGAAAGTGCCGTTTACATTTTGAGTGATGAGACACGTCTGGCAACTTTTAAAGAAAACGCCCTTGCCCGCGCCAAACAATTTGATTTATCTAAAATATTGCCGGTGTATGAGAAATACTACATCGAGGTGATTGAGAAAAGTAAGCAGGCTAATTAATCTTTACGTTAGGCCCGAATTACAATCCGGGCCTTAGAACTAACAGTGCTTTTTGCTAAGTTTGGGTTTGTGCTACATTATGTTCCCAAAAATACTCGCGGCTTATAATTTAAATACAGACGACTGTACCATTGCACCGTTTGGTTCAGGACTAATCAATCATACCTGGAAGATCAGGTGTAATGATGAGCAATACATCCTACAGTGCATCAATATCGCCGTATTCAAATCGCCCCAGGCTATTGCTGATAATTTATTAGCCTTACAAAAATATCTGCATGCAACAACTCCCGGCTATCTTTTCCCGACACCGCTGTCAACTTCAGATAATACCTATCTAGTAATTGATGACGGGAGGTACTACCGCTTGTTGCCTTTCGTAAAAAACTCGCATTCAGTTGACGTTGCTACCGAGCCGTCACAGGCTTTTGAGGCTGCAAGGCAGTTTGGTAAATTTTCGAGACTGCTGAATGATTTTGATGCCTCGCAGTTGAAATACACCCTGCCCGATTTTCATAATCTGAGTCTGCGGGCGCAGCAATTTCAATCGGCTTTAAAGCATGCCGATCAGGAAAGGTTAAACATTGCATCCACAGAAATAGAAGCCATTAAAAATTATCAGGATATTACCCAAACTTATGTCGATATAACCAAAAACGCGACTATTCCACTCCGAGTTATTCATCACGACACCAAGATCAATAATGTGTTATTTGATGCTGACGACAAAGGTTTATGCGTGATTGATCTGGATACCGTAATGCCCGGTTATTACATTAGTGACGCAGGCGATATGATGCGCACCTATCTGTCGCCGGCAAATGAGGAGGAACAGGAACTGGATAAAGTCTGTATCCGCGAAGATTATTTGAAAGCAATTCATGATGGCTACATGTCAGAAATGCGCGATGTGCTAACTCCTGCCGAAAAAGCGCTGTTCTACTATTCCGGCAAGTTCATGATCTATATGCAAGCCATGCGTTTTCTGACGGATTATTTAAATAACGACATTTATTACCATACTACCTATCCCGGCCAAAATCTAAAACGGGCACAGAATCAGTTAAGGCTATTGAGTGAGTTAATGAAGACCTATCAGCGATTAGGCGTCGACACTCAATAAAAAAAAGCCGCCCGGATGATTCCGGAACGGCCTGTATTGAGCTATGAAATTCTGTTTTGTCATTGACCAACGGCAGAAATCTCTACAATGCTTATGAACGCCTGTATAGATTTCTCGCCGTTCCTCGCCGAAATATACTTTTACTTCTTCAATGTATTAAACAGCAGCGAAACAGCCGTTGACGGGCCGAAGCCTTTTTTCAGCTTTGGTTGCTCTTCGATATTGCGGGTTGCCCATTTGGTTTGAATAATGCCACGGCTGTTACGATTATTATAAGCCACCTTAGCATTCAGGTCCAGCCAATCAACCAGGTCGGTATTGCCGGTTTCCTGAGTGTACTTGCGTGCATAGCGGGCAAAGATCCCTTTAAAACCGGGCAAGTCACCACCGCTATCTTCATTGTTCATTACTTTGCCCCGATAAATGCTGTCGCGGCTAAACTGGGCAATTTTTTTTGCTTCTTCTAAATAAGTTGCTTCTTTGGTGTGTTTATAAAGCATGGTGGCCGCGCCTAAAAAAGTACCTTCATTATAAGTAAAGCTTACGTTACTGGTTCTAAGCAAGCCGGTCCGTCTGTTTACATCTACGTTGTCTTTAACTTTGCCGGTAGTCATGTTTAACAGGTAAATTTTAGACCAGTTATACAAGGCAACGGCTTTATCGTAATAAGTACTGTCGCCGGTAGCTTCGGCCAGGTAACACGCAGCCACCGCAGCCGGGCCTTCAATACAAGCGTTTTTCGAAGTCTTGCCCTGGAACCAAAGCAAACCGCCGCCATATTTATTATTAAAGGCCCTTTTATACATTTTATCGTATTGGTCTTTGCCTTTTTCCAGGTAAGCTTTGTTACCGGTAAGCAAATAACCACGCACGCAAAACAACACCGCCCAGGTAATGTCGTCGTTGTATTTGTTATACATCCAATCTTCTTTGTGGTTCTTGATGAAGTTGGCGTACAACGTAGCAAATTTGTCTTTGTATTTCGGGTCTTTGGTTACTTCGTATGCATCGAGAACGGTTTCCATCATCTCGGCCTGATCCCAAAAACCGGTGTGGTTTTCAATCTGGTAACCGTTATACCAATCGTCAAATGCCTTAGTTGCGGTAGCTAATGTCGGCGCAGTTTCCTGCGGGGTTTCCTTGCGGAAAACCCATTTCTGCGCATCGGTTTTTGCAGACGCTGCCAGTTTAACCTTAGCGCCATCGGCAGTACCGCTACTCAGGGTTAAGGCAAACTTAGGGTTAGCCGCCGACTGCAGAACGTAAGCCCCGCCGCCTTTGGTAATCACCCATTTTACATCGTCGCCATGGGTATCATCGCTTTGATCTATTCCTACAGAATCAGCAGGGGCCGAAGGTACATGCAGCATTTTTCCGCTGCCTACATTTGTCAGCGTATACGTATTTTTTTTGACCAGCTTAACTATCCATCGCTGAGCATCCGATTTGGTATCGGTCCACGCATCTACCGTCGCGCCGTTATCGACTGACGAATTAGTTACATCCAGCATTTTATGACCGGCTTTCGATTGCATTGAATAAATAGCGCCCGAGGTGATGCCGCCGGTTTGCGCAAAGCTGACGCTTGTCAACAAGCCTATTGCAGCTAAAGTAAGAGAGTAAAGTTTCTTCATTTTGGGGAGTTCTGCTTGGTTATTTCAAACAATATTCCCTATAAAAAACCATTTTTAAGTCAATGTTTTGAAGATGTTACACAGCAAGCGTTTGTACATTTTGAGGCTTAATTTTTGTAAGTTTCACCTCACATATCAAGATGGATCAACAATCGGCAAAACTGTATATGCTATTACTCGGCTCAAAAGCCCCGGGCCGCCATGTAGAGCAGCATGATTTTTTCTTTGGGATAGCCTCCTCGCTCAAACAGCTGGTGCCCGATATTAAAGCATTCTGGCGCGGTGCGACGGGTAATCTGCATATTGATGCTTATCGCGAAGTAAACTATGTAGACGGTTATAAAATCGAAATTATCCCCAGGGATGGAACCACCACAGAGCAAGCAAACAAGCTGTTCTTTATTAACTTAGGCGGATATGTGGCCGGCAAATTTGCAGAACAGCATCACGTCATCCTGAGCGTAAAGGCCAGTCGCGCGCAAGCCCTTCAGGACGCCAGGGATACGGCCTTTTTTGAAACCAATACCATCGCCGGTAATAGAGAAGCCAACGCTCATATCGATGATAAATATGGGTTTGATGTGGATGATATTTATAACATTACAGAAATGCTCACACCGGCCCAAAAAGCTAAATATCGTATTCGAATTACCCCAGCTGAGGGCTTAGCTGACGATAAAGTGCATTTAGGATATTTTCCGTTGAATAAGCTATAGAAGTTAATAAAACGGTGTCATCCATTACTCTTTGTCATTACTGCACCGACGGCGGCGGAACTTTTACACCCCAGGCCTCGTTAGGCTTGCTGCCCATTTTAAATACTAGCTTACCGCCTTTCATCAACTCATCGCGATATAACCAGCAGTTATTAAGCGGCTTGCCGTTAAACGTTACTGATTGGATATACACATTGCTTTTGGAATTGTTGAGGGCTTGGATAATCAATTTCTTACCGTTACCTAAAGCAATATTGGCATTAGCAAATACCGGGCTGCTTAGCTCAACAATTGGACGCAGATCAGAAAAACCTTTTACGTCGAACAATCCCAGTGATGCCATTACGTACCAGGAGCCCAGTTGCCCCTGATCTTCGTCCTGACCGTAACCATAGCCGTGAATAGGCTCCACGCCATAAAACTCATTGCAAATAGCGCGGGTCCATTTTTGAGTGTACCAGGGTTTGCCCGAGAAGTTGAATAACCAGCTCTCATGTAGGCAGGGCTGGTTACCGTGGTTATAAAGCGATTTGATACCGGCGAAAGCATTGATGGTTTTGCCTCCACTAAAGCCGTCTTTTTCTGAAGTTGCGAAGATATCATTCAGGCGCGTATTGAATTCATCCTTGCCCATGGCATCGATCAAGCCCTTCGGGTTTTGGGGAACAAAGAAAGTGTACTGGATAGCATTGCCTTCTTGAAAACCGCGCCAGGCCTCGGTTGGGTCAAATTTGCCAATAAACGTGCCGTCGGCACGTTTGGGGTGTATCAGTTTTTGATCTTTATCATACAGGTATCGCCAGCCGTTTGAGTTTTTAATGAGCAGATTATAGTCATCGGTTTTACCCAACTTTTTAGCCATTTGTGCGGCAGCAAAAGCACTGAAACTATACTCCAGCGTATGCGATGCAGAAAAATGCGCGCCGACTGAATCCGGGCTGTCTTTATCTACATAAGGCGAGTAACCATACTTTAAAAAAGCCTCTACATCCATCTTGCCCGAACCTTCTTTACGATCTTTGCCCGACAGCTCATTGGCCCGTATTGCCTTATAAGCCAAATTCACATCATAATCGCGAATACCCACCTGGTAGGCACCGGCAATAGCCAGCCCCACCATATTAGTACCCACTCCTGACACAAAGTTACTGTTGGCTATGCCGTCGCCAAACCAACCCCGTTCTTTATAAATTTCGAGCTCGGTATGTACGTAATCATTATAATGGCTTGGATATGACAGCGCCCATAATTGGGTCAGGTTCCAGTAAGCGCCCCAGATAGCGTCGGTATTATAAAAGTTGTAGCTAAACCGACCTTGCTTGTCCTTAGGCAGCCTACCGGCGGTACCGTCGTGTCTCGGAAACGAGCCGTTAACATCGCTGGCAATGCCCCGGCCCAATAGCGCATGGAACAAGCCTGTATAAAATTTAACCTTATCATCGCGGTTGGTGGTTTGCACCACCATCTTACCCAGCTCAGCGCGCCAGGTAGCCTGAGCTTGCTGTTTAGCTTTATCGAATGTTAATCTGCTTGCTTCGGCAATCAGATTATTTTTAGCATTGACGATAGAGGTGTATGACAATCCAACTTTCAACTCAATAGCCTCATTGGCCTGCGTCTTATAATTGAGGAAAATACCGGCGCCTTTGCCTTTGCCTTCTTTCGAGTTCTCTTGTATACCTTCAGCATTAAATGAGCCGACTGACAGCGGCACTTTGCTCACCTCGCCGTAAAAATACATGCGTACCTCGCCGTCCGGATCATATTTTTTGACGTACTTAGGGTAGGTAACTACGTAACCCTCAAAATGCGTAGCATCAGTCATTTTAACACCGGCATCGCGTACGGCGCCACTTTCGCCCTGGGTATTACCGATGTCGAAGATGATGCGTGAGCGGTCGTTTTTTGGAAAAGTATAGCGATGAAAGCCCACGTGCTTTGTTGCCGTCAATTCGGCAGTGATGTTATAATCATCCAGTAACACTTTGTAATAGCCGGGTTGCGCCACTTGATTTTTGCGATCAAAATGCGAACGATAGCCACTACCGGGCTTTTCCAGTTCGCCCGGATTTACTTTCAGCTCGCCGGTGGCAGGCATTATGCTTACCCCGCC
The DNA here is from genome assembly GCF_039539265.1 of Mucilaginibacter panaciglaebae. Lineage (NCBI taxonomy): Bacteria > Pseudomonadati > Bacteroidota > Sphingobacteriia > Sphingobacteriales > Sphingobacteriaceae > Mucilaginibacter > Mucilaginibacter panaciglaebae. The sequence continues at coordinate 193,429 of NZ_BAABCV010000009.1, read as the reverse complement.
TACCTGCCATTCGTGAAAATGAACAAAACCTTCTATCGAATTGTGGCGGGTGTCATAGCCCACTGCTTCCCAACCACTCGGGTTACCATAGTGCCCATTGGTTGATGGTGCCAATTTGGCCATGCCGTAGGGTACTGCCGCAGGCGTATAAAAAAACCAGCGACTATGGGCTGTGCCAATGTTTGGATCGACATAATTAAGTATATCCTGCGCTTGCAGGTTTATTGTAGATAAGGATAGCGCGGCAATTGCGAATGCTGATCTGATAACTGTTTTCATGAGGTAATATTTATTGAGCAGCGTTATAAGTTTCTTTCCAGTAATTGTCGATATTTTCCAATGATCGGCCTTTGGTTTCGGGTATCAGTTTCCAGGTGATCCATAAAGCCGGCGAGCAGCAAATAGCAAACAACCAAAAGGTTACTGACGAACCAAGATCTTCGAGCATTAACGGTGTTAATTGCCCAACCAAAAAGTTGGCAACCCATAATGAAAGCGTCGCCAAAGCCATAGCCTTGCCGCGAATGGCATTCGGGAATATTTCGCCGATAACCACCCAACAAACCGGTCCAAATGAAAAGGCAAAGCACGAAATAAACAACAAAATAAATATCAATATCCACGGCCCGGTAGTTACACCCGCGGCAAACAAAATGCCAATCACCAGTAAGGCAAATACCGCCCCACCTATTCCCACAAATAGCAGCGGGCGACGGCCCCATTTATCAACTGTAAAAATGGCAACAAAGGTAAATACCACATTTACCAAACCGATGGTTACCTGACCGCCCAGGGCGCTGTTCAGCGTAAAGCCGGCTTGTTCCAGTATCTTAGGGCCGTAGTAAATCACCGCATTGATGCCGCAAACCTGCGACAGGAAAGGCAACAGCAATCCAATCCACAAAGCGCGGCGGTAAACGGGCTTAAATAGTTCTTTCAATCCGGTGGTTTCTGTATTTTTAGTTTCTTTTACTGCGGCTATTTCGCGTTTGGCAGCCTCGGCTCCATCAACTTTTATAAGTATATCTTTTGCCTTTGCTTCCTGTCCATGCAGCAGCAGCCAGCGCGGCGACTCGGGCACGAGGAACAGCGATAATAAAAATATACCCGAAGGGAAAATGCCCAAGCCCAACATGGCGCGCCATACTTCGGTGCCAAACATTTTTTGCATACCCGCACTGCTAAAGGCGTCGCCCGCATGGGCCGCCAGGTAGGCATTGCTGAAATAAGAGATCACTATACCAATAGTCAGTGCTAACTGATACAGCGAGACCATCATCCCGCGGTAGCGTGATGGAGAAAACTCTGAAATATAAAGCGGCGATACCATGGACGCGACACCGATCCCCAGGCCGCCTATCAAACGGAAAATGATCAGTTGCGAAAACGAACTTACGAACGTACAACCTATCGCCGAGGCCAGAAACAATACCGCTGACAGAATCATAATGAGCTTTCTACCATACTTATCGCTCAGCTTTCCGGATATGCTTACACCAATAATGCAGCCCAGCAAAGCACAACTCACAAACCAGCCCTCGTTTACTACATCCAGATTAAAATCTTTTTTTACTAAACTCACAGTGCCGGAAATTACGGCCGTGTCGAAACCAAATAAAAAGCCCCCCAGGGCGGCTACCAGGCATACCAGGTACAGGTAAGTGCTGCTTTGTTTTGTTGTGGTCATTGCTATATGTCTTTTAAAAATGCTTTTATAACGCGTGCCTTGCTTTTGCCCAAATTGGTAAGGGTATAGCTTTTCGCGGCCTCCGGTATCACAAATGTTTCGGCGTAGGCAAAGGCATGTTTGGTACCGTCAGCCGTTTCTAATAAAACCGATTCGCCTTCAACCAACATCATTACGTGGCAGCTGCTACCAGTGGTTACATTCACTTTATTGTCGAAATCAAGGCGATGCACATCATAAAAATGTTCGGCATGCGTAGGCAGATGAATCAGTTCATAGCCGTCACCTTGTTCAATTACAGCTGGTTTAGATATCAGCTCCTGCTGCACCTTATCGCCCTTACGATCAAACACCAAATTGTTAAAGGCGTGGTCGATATTAATAGGGCGTGGATTTCCGTCCAGATCCAGACGCAGCCAGTCGTACATTTTAAAAGTAAAGATATAGGGTGTCGCGCTGATCTCTAAAACCAGGTTGTTAGCACCGGCACTATGGATGGTACCGTTAGGAATCAGGAACAGGTCGTGTTTTTTGGCGGTATGCGCTTGTACATAATCGGTAATTTGAAGTTCGACGTTATTTTTTTGGCTGCCAATGAGCGCTTCTTTAAATTTCTGAGAATTGATATCTTCCTGAAAACCAAGATAGACGGTGGCATTACCAGGCTTGCAATCAAGAATGTAGTAAGTTTCGTCCTGCGTGATCGTCTCGCCGAAATTATCCTGAATGTATTTTAAATGCGGGTGACATTGAATGGACAGATTACCGCCATCGTAAGTGTCCAAAAAGTCAAAACGGATGGGAAACTCGTCGCCAAACCTATCGGCATGTTTACCCAGCACCTGGCGGTTGTTATGGAACATCAGGAAATCAAAAGAAACCTCCAGCACGTTGTCACCGCTTTTAAATACGATGCCGTTTTCGGGTACGATCAGCTCGAACGACCATGCGTAATTAATGGCATCTTTATTTAATCCGGGAATGCGCTCTTTTATCCACTGCCCACCCCAGGCCCCTGGCTCAAACCAGGGCCGAACACGGATAACCGACTTACCCATTTGGTTCAATCCTGCGATAAAATCGGCTTTATGCATCCAGGTTATGGTATCAGGCCATTGCCCGTCGGCTATGACATCAATTTTATCAAGAATGGCTTTTTTATGCGCGCTGCACAGTACCCAGTCAACAAAATAAAAGCGCTTGTACATCCGCGCAGGTTCCTGTATTTGCTGGCTGCCTAAGTTAGTAACGGAGCCCGCACGCATCCTGAACTGTATCTCGTTTTTAGGCACATCGATATAAACCAAAGCAGCGTCCCAATCGGCTAAGGCAGCACCAGTGCCAATAATAATGTTAATATCAAAGGCTTTATCAGGACCATTATTTTTTAATTCATTATAGTTGAATACGTCTTGTAGCTGCAAGGTACATTTGGCACCCCATACTGATGATGGTGTGCCCAGGAAAGGCTGTACCATGTTTTCTATTTCTGCAGATGGTTTGAGATACTTAGACGTTTCAATAAAGTTAACCGTAAGGCCGGTTTTTTCCAGTTCGGCCTTTAACGAATTTTTTACCAGCCCCCACCAAACACCGGCATATCCGTCTATTACCACCGTTTTTTGTTCAGCAATGTATTGAGCCAATGCCGCATAACCGTTAAAAATTTTGCCGTCGGCCAATTCGGTTACCGGGTAGATGTTGTAAACCTCGCCATCGTTAAAATCATTCAGCTTGTCCGGCATTAAATACTGCGTGGTTTTACGCAATTGTTCCAAATGGGCTTGTGTTTCGTATGAAGAGGCGGCAGAAGTATTATTCATTTTAAATGTTGTAATGTATGTACATATCGACTAATTGTTTTTTTCCGGGTGATATTTTTTATGCCCTGAAAATTTCAACAAGTCGGCTTATATGATGTTATGTACAAACATATAAATTTATTATCGTAACCATCAAGTCTGTAAAAAACTTATAATTGCAGATATATATGCGTTACTCCATCGATCATAAAAGCCCGGTCCCCCTGCATTCGCAGGCCGAGATGCTGTTGCGCCAAATGATCGGGGAAGAAGAATATCAAAACGGTAAAGTATTCCCGAACGAGATCGAATTAGCCAAGCAACTAGCCATATCCCGTTCAACTCTGCGCCAGGCTATTAATAAACTCGTTTTTGAGGGATTGCTGGTTCGCCGCAAACGTACAGGTACTAAGGTAGCTAAAAGTGTGGTAAGCTCGCGATCAAACAACTGGCTCAGCTTTTCGCAGGAAATGAAGTTGCGCGGCATCACCATCAAAAATTTTGAAACTAATATTGCGTGGGTGTCACCCGATGATGAGGTGAGTGATTTCTTCGAGATCAAACCCGAACGCCAGGTGCTTAAAATGGAAAAGCTGCGCGGCAAACCCGAGGGGCCATTTGTTTACTTTGTATCTTACTTTCACCCTCGCGTCGGCCTAACCGGCGATGAGAATTTCACCCAGCCGTTGTACGAAATGCTGGAACAAGAGCATTCGGTCATTGCCACGCTGTCCAAAGAAGAGATTAGCGCCATTGCCGCCGACAGCTTTATTGCCGAAAAGCTACAAATCCCGCTGGGCAGCCCGGTGCTCTTCAGAAAACGTTTTGTGTACGACCACGGCGAAAGGCCCATCGAGTACAACCTGGGCTTTTATAAAGCCGATAGCTTTGTTTATACGGTGGAGAGTTTGCGGTAACATACAGTGTGTAGAGACGCGATGCATTGCGTCTCTACAAAGAATACACTTCCGGCAGCGTAACGAATTGCATAGAAAAGACTGGGGTATCTTTTTCATGTCCCCTTTGTTTCACACCCGGGTAAAACAAAACAGTTTATTCCGCGTCAATCAGCAATACGACACTGCTACGCCCCGAGTTTACGTGCGGATTAATACCGATCTTCATCAGGAAATCGCCGCTATAAGTTTGGCTCTCATTTATGCCGGGACGTGAGCCGGGATATAAATTAGTTTCTTTGATTTTATACTGTTTAGCCGGGTCAAGGCCTTTAAGGCGGATAGGCTGTTTGCTGCCTTCGTCATAGCGATAATTTACCAGGTAATTAAACATAACTGCCGATGTCCTGGCCGCATTTACATAAGCTACCGAGGCTACGGGATTTTCGCGCGGGTCGAGCAGGCGGTATTGGTCGCCATGCCAAACGATGTCTTTAAATCCGTTAAAGTTTTTAACCGCGTCCTGCACAAACTTCAAATCGTTCTCGGGCAGTTTACTGATCACAATATCGAAGCCCAGTTTCCCCATAGAGGCAACATCAACACGGTATTTGATAGGCAGCTTGCTCCAGTCGGTAACATGGTTTGAACTGGTGATAGCCGGGTAGAAATAAGAGTATTCCCACTGGATAAACACGCGTTCCAGCGGGTCGGTATTATCACTTGGCCAAAACTCGGTAAAATATTGCAATGCGTTGTAGTCTACACGGCCGCCACCGCCCGAGCATAGCATCATGGGCACCTTAGCGTATTTAGCGCGAATGCGCGACAGCACCTTGTACAATCCCTCCACATAATCTACATAAAACTGCGATTGATGTTTTAAATGCGCCGAGTAAGCATTGTAGATCACTGCATTGCAATCCCACTTTATATAAGCCAGGTCGGGGTTTTTGGTAAACAAGCCGTCAACAATACCAAATACAAAATCCTGTACTTGCGGATTGCTCAGATCAAGCACGAGCTGATTACGGAAATAATATTCATCGCGTTTAGGTTGTTTAATTACCCAGTCCGGATGTTTCTCATACAGTTCACTCTTAGGATTCACCATCTCGGGCTCTACCCAGATGCCGAATTTTACGCCATTATCGCCGGCGCCTTTAACCAAAGCGGCAATGCCATTTGGCAGTTTGGTTTTGGTTTCCTGCCAATCGCCCAGGCCCGAGTGGTCGCCGTTGCGCGGGTATTTGTTGCCAAACCAGCCATCGTCCAGTAAAAACATATCCACGCCAAGTTTTTTGGTGTCTTTTAACAAAGCAGCCAGCTTGGTTTCGTCAAAATCAAAATAGGTGCTCTCCCAGTTATTCAGCAACGTTAAACGGTTGCCGTTTCCGTCCAGTACTTTATAGGTACGCGCCCAGTGTTGTAACTTACGGCTGGCCTCGCCTTTGCCATTCCTTGATAATACCGACAAAAATGCCGGGGTAGTAAAGCTCTCGTTGGCTTTCAATTGGTAAGCTGATGCATAGTTATTGATGCCCGATATTATACGCAGGTTGTTCTCGGGGTCAACCTCCAGGTCGGTGCGGTAGTTGCCACTCCACTCTATCGAGCCGTATAAAACCGTCCCATCATCTTCAGTTGCCGGCTTATCCATCGACACCATAAATACTGGCGGCTGGAATAGGTCGGCACGGGTGCCTAACTTGCTGTCCAGCGTTTTTATACCGTGCGTAAGCTGCGACGTTTCGGGGCGCATTTCTTTAGCCCAGTCGCCATGATATTGGGTTAGCCAGAAAGAACCGGCTTTCAGATACAGATTTGCCGATGCAAACTTATTTAAGGTGATAGTCCCTTTTTCGCCATTACGGATAGTGCTCCATTGCTCAATTACATCATCTTTAAAGTATGACGTATAGTAAAGTGTAACTTCGGTATTGTACACCGGGTCTTTTAGCACAACAGTCAGCAAACTTACATCATCAGTCACTTTATCAACCTTATGGCTTACATATTTCAAATCGAGCGACTGATTGCCGTCGGCATGCGTTACCGCTATGGCCGGTTCCAATAAATTGCGTGAGCCTGCCGGGGTATACGCCGAAGCCATTTGGCCCGTATAGTCGTTATCTTTGCCAAAAGCAGCAGCCAGATGGTTGTATTCTTTGCTGTCGGCCAGTTTGGGGCCAAAGTATACGGTGTTGACGTCGTGCTTGTCGTTAGCCTGAAGCACCAATGCATTATTAGCGGTTTCAATAGGAATGACCACAGACTGTGCGTTTGCGTTATTTTTTAGCGCCATTAACACCAGCGGCAGCAAAAAGTAGGATAATTTAAATTTCATGGTTTGTCGTTATTGGTTGCCGGTTTCCGGCCTGCATATTTAAGCAATTGCTTTAAAATTATGATAAACTTTTACGGCTATTAATTATCTCAAATTTACCATTTACCTTCACTTTTACATTTTTTGCTTGCGGCGATGTGATCTGGTAACTGGTTACTTTGCCATTTTTCCACGCAAAATTGACTGTAAAATTGCCGCGTGCTTTTAAGCCTTGTACGCTGCCCTGCGCTTTCCAGCAATCCGGAATGGCAGGCAGCAAGTTGATGTATCCCTCGTGGCTTTGTATCAGCATTTCGGCAATACCGGCCTCGCCACCAAAGTTGCCGTCAATTTGAAACGGCGGACCCGCAGATAACATATTAGGGTAGATACCGCCACCTGCTGTGTAGTTAATTCCTGTTGAGGTGACGGGTTTCATCAGCTCATGGAATAATTTGAAGGCGCGGTTACCGTCATGAAGCCTGGCCCAGAATAACAATTTATAAGCTATAGACCAACTCGGTCCGTCATCGCCACGAACATTCAAAGTTTTTCGGGCAGCTTCAGCTAATTTAGGGGTGCCATCGGCAGTGATCTCTGACGCGGGGTAAACACCATATAGGTGCGAAATGTGGCGATGCGTTGGTTCAACTTCCTGGTAATCTTCCAGCCACTCTTGTATACGGCCATCTTTGCTAATGATGCCTGCCGGCGGGATTTCTGTAAGACGTTTCTTCAACTGCGTGCGAAAGCCGGGGTCAATACCTAACGTTTCAGAAGCCGTGATGACATTAGCAAAAAGCTCGCGCATGATCTGGTTATCTATGGTAGCGCCAATACAGATACTGGCGTGGCGACCGCTACCGTCGGGCATCATGAAACTATTCTCCGGCGATGACGATGGTATGGTTACCATATAACCGCTCTTGGGGTCTTTAACTAAAATGCTGTTATAAAATTGTGCAGAGCCCTTTAGTATGGGGTAGATGCTTTTCAGGTAAGCCTGGTCGTTAGTAAACGCGTAGTGATCCCACAAATTACTACACAACCAGCCTGAGCCGGCTTTGGTAATACCCCATGAGGCGCTCTCGCCAGGTTCTGTCCAGCCCCAAACATTGGTGATGACGTGAGCTACCCAGCCATCGGCATTGTAATAAGCTCTGGCGGTGCGTTCGCCCGGCTTTACCAGTCCGCGTACCAGCTCAACCAATGGCAGGTTCAATTCTGACAGATTGGAAACCTCTACCGGAAACTGGTTCATCTGCACATTTACATCCAGGTGGTAGTCGCCGTTCCAGGGCGTTTGTGTTTGATTGGCCCAAAGCCCCTGCAGGTTTGGCGGCAAAAGACCCACGCGGGTACTGCAAATATTTAAATAGCGGCCAAACTGATAAAATAGCACAGGCAGTAATTTATCTGCATCAGGATTATTATGAAAGCTGATAAGGCGTTGGTCGGTTGTTTCGGTATCGTTGGCTTTACCCAGGTCAATATTGACACGATTAAATGATTTTTGAAACTTAGCGATATGTTCTTGCTTGAGTTGGGCGTAAGGCTTTTGCATGGCAGCGCTTAGATTTCTCGCCATCAGGGCCTTGAAATCAGGGTCCCGAAAATCGGTTGTAGCTGATAGATAAATGACAACCGATGTTGCCCGCTTGACTACCAACATATTACCTTCGGCGGTTAAAGTACCGCCGGTCTGTTTCACTTTGGCATTGGCGATGTACTGCATGCCGTTGCCGTCGGTTCCGTTATTTAGCCGGCCTTCCATTTGCAGTATGCTGCCTTTGGTGGTTGTCGTAAAGCGCTCCGGGCGATCCATACCAATACTCAGGTTCAGTTTACCTGGCTTATCCACAGTTAGTCGGACCACATCCACATCGCCGCTAAAACTGGTAAAGTACTCGCGGGTGTAAGTTGTATTGCCTAATTTATAAGTTGCTGTCGCGATAGCCTTATTTAATGATAAGCGGCGGTAATAATTGGTATATGCGGATGCATAGGCATTGCCATAATCAAATTTCAGATTCAGATTACCCAAAGTTTGGAAACAGCCCCACTGCTTACCGCCAGAGCCCGGACCTTTGCACACAAAATCCTTATCGATCAGGGTTTGAGCGTCAACGTTCTTGCCTGCCAGTAACAGCTCTTTTATCTGAGGCAGTTTTTTGTAGGCATCGTAATTATTAGCATCCTGCGGTGAGCCCGACCATAGGGTAATATCGTTCAACGTGATCTGATCGTCGGTGATGCCGCTGGTAGGCATCATGCCCAGACGGCCATTGCCCAGCGGCAAGGTTTGCTCCCAGTTGGCTGCCGGTTTATCATAATGTAACTGTAGTTGCTTCTGGCCAACGGCGGTCATCGACAGCAAAACAAAACATGCCACAGCGGGTATAAATCTTTTAAAATTCATCAGACGCAAAGTGTTGGAAAATTTGAGGTTTATAAAACGGTGTAAATCTATCCTGAAAATCAGCGCTAAAAATAGACAAAATTGGCTTAAAGATGGACGATTCTATCTTATAATCATCTTGTCATTCTTCGCTTCGCTCAGAATGACAAATATTTAAGTAGCTATGGATTTGAAACCTGTCGCTACTTTTTATGTGTCTTGCGATATTTCAACGGCGACATGCCGATCAATTTGGCAAACAGCCTCGAAAAATAATACTGGTCATCAAATCCCAGCGTGATGGCAATCTCTTTAATACTTCTATCCGTAAAATACAGATGCTGGCACGAGGCCTGTATCTTCAATAAATTAAAATAATTAATGGGCGATGAGCCTGTACGTTGATGGAAAAGCCGTGAGTAATGCGATACCGAAATGCCGCATTGCTTTGCCAGATCGTCAATCAACAGTTTTTTATCGATATGCTTTTTCATGTAGGCAATAGACAGGCTCACTGTATCCGTCTCATAAACCATAGGGTCAAGCTCCTTATAATAAATGAGCGAGGTAACAAAATGCTGTAAGTACAGGTTAGTGATCTCCAGTTCCTTTTCATGAAAGCTGTGTTCTAAAATACTATAAATCTGCTCAAACAGCCTGATGCGGCTGTCATCATATGGAATAGCATGTACCTGTGGTAAACCCTGCACCGCCGAACGCTCATATAAAGCATCGGCACTTAAACCGCTGAAATGTACCCAGTAAATGCTCCAGGGATTATTGTTTGAGCTTTTGTACCGGTGCCCCACATTTTTGGGGATAATGATATAGGTATTAGGTTTAAGCAGGTACGTATCTTCGCCCAGATAAACGGTGCCTTCGCCATCCACGCAATATAAAAGGATGTACTGGCTGCTGCCGGTCTTGCGTTCGCGATCATGATAGGTGGCTTTAGGGTAATAACCAATAGCCGTCAAATAAAAATTACGGATCAGCGGGTTGTTGGTTACTATCCGCTTCAGGTTTGGCGGCAGTACAATCATGCGCTGGCCAACAAAGCCTTCTTTGATCTTCCTGCTTTGGGTAATATTGTTCATCAGTGCTGATAATATAATTGGCTTGCGATGTATCAAATGTACATTTCCAGAGCTTAAATAAGGAAATGGTATCTTATTAAATGATGATATTGTCCATTTAATAGTTTACTTTGTCCATTTTTGCCAATGGCGCAAACCGTACTTTTACTAGCCGAGTAAACAAATTATGAGTACTACCGTCACCTATAAAGCCTGGGGAACCACGCAGGGTAAAGATATTTTTCTGTTCAGTTTAACAAACAGCAGCGGCGCCTTTGTCGAGGTGACTAATTATGGGGCTACACTTGTTAGCATAAACGTTCCGGATAAGCACGGCAAACCGGGCAACACCATTATCGGTTTTCCGGCATTAGAAAGCTATCTGGACGATAACTGTTACGTTGGGTCAACCATTGGTCGCTACGCCAACCGTATAAGCAATGCGCGTTTTACGCTGCATGGAGAAACTTATCAATTAGAAGCTAACGACGGCGCAAACTCCAACCATAGTGCCTCAAGTGGTTTTAATAGCAAGGTGTTTGGTTTTGAGATATACGAGGGCGAGGGCGTTACCTTTTTAATACACAGTGATGACGGCGAGGGCGGTTATCCCGGCAATTTAAGTTTACGGGTAACTTATATGTGGACCGTTGATAACGAATTGATCATCAGCTATAAATCCATCAGCGATAAAGATACCTATGCTAATTTTACCAATCATGCCTATTTTAATCTGTCTAATGGCGACCTGACCATTCTGGATCATCAATTGCAAATAAACGCCGATGAAGTTGTTGCAGCAACCGACGACTACATACCGACAGGCGAAATTATCCCTGCCGGCAAGATCATACTGGACCGCGCTAAAGGCATTAACTCCTATTACATATTAAATGAGGATAAACCGGATGCCGATGGATTTGCAGCCAGATTGATCGACCCTTCATCTGGCCGCATACTGACCGTTAATACCAGTTATCCCGGTATGTTTTTATACACCGGCGATTACCTGAACAGCAGGCACCCGAATTTAGATAATCGCTATTGCCAACCGTTTGAGGGCTTGTGCCTGGAGTGCCAGCATTATCCCGATAGCATGAACAGGCCTGAGTTCCCATCGGCGCTGTTACGGAAACACCATGTTTATGATGAATTTATCAGTTTAAAATTCGGTTTGATACCACACGATACCTTATAAACCTAATTAATCAATTAATGGAAAAGACAACATCGTTTAACGGCACTTACATTATCGGCATCTCGTTTATATCCGCCCTGGGGGGGTATTTGTTTGGGTTTGATTTTGCGGTGATATCGGGCGCACTGCCGTTTTTGCGTAAAGAGTTTTTGCTCGACCCGCTGTGGGAGGGGTTTTTGACTGGCTCCCTGGCTTTGGGGTGTATGGTAGGATGCCTTATCGCCGGAAATATTTCCGAGCGCTACGGCCGTCGCCCGGGATTAATGGTCTCGGCTTTCATCTTCGCTATATCGTCATTGGGCATTGCCCTGTCAAAAGGTTTAGTTTTTTTTGTGATCATGCGCTTTGCGGCGGGTATAGGCGTAGGCATGGCTTCGATGCTCTGCCCTATGTACATTGCCGAGATATCGCCGGCTGCGGTGCGGGGGCGGAATGTCGCCATAAATCAACTCACGGTAGTACTTGGTATTCTGATTACAAATTTGTGTAACTATTTTTTAGCGGACACCGGCCCCGATGCCTGGCGCTGGATGTTTGGTTTGGGCGTAATACCGTCAGCTATATTTTTATTGGGCGTGACCTGGCTGCCCGAAAGCCCCCGCTGGTTAACCAAAGCCGGGAAAACGGATAGAGCAAGGGCAGTCCTTAACCGTATAGGTTCAGGCAATTTCGCAGATGATACCATGCAGGCTATTCAAAAATCGTTAGCTGGTGGCACTAAGCAAAGTTTCAAAGCGGTGTTTGCAAAGGCAGTGCGACCTGCGGTTTTGGTGGGTATAACTTTGGCCGTTTTCCAACAGTTTTGCGGCATTAACGTGGTGTTTAATTATACCTCAACCATATTTGCTTCGGTAGGTTCCAGTCTGAACCAGCAGTTGTTTGAGACAGTATCTATTGGTATCGTCAACCTGCTGTTTACACTGCTGGCGATTTGGCAGGTGGATAAACTGGGACGTCGCCCGTTGATGCTGATCGGCTCGCTTGGGTTGGCTATCCTCTATATCGCGTTAGCGTTTTTACTGCAAAGCCATGCGGCCGCAGTTTGGGTATCGATATCGGTTTTGCTGGCGATAAGCATTTACGCTATCTCGATAGCGCCCATCACCTGGGTATTAATTTCAGAAATATTCCCGAATAAAATTCGCAGCGAGGCATCAACTGTAGCCGTGATATCATTATGGGGCGCCTACTTTATCCTGGTGTTCACTTTCCCGATACTGGCTAAGGTGCTGGGTACTTACGGTCCGTTTTACCTGTACGCCGCTATCTGTTTCGGCGGATTTTTATTCATCAAAACAAAAGTTAAAGAAACCAAAGGTCAAACTTTGGAGGAGCTGGAAGATAATTTAATAAGACATTGATCTATTACAATGAGCGATCTATTTGTAAATATCTGGGAAGAAAAAGTAAGCATCCCAACCTACGGCATCGGCAAACCTGACAAGAACCCGATGTTTTTTGAGAAACGCGTATACCAGGGCAGCAGCGGCAAGGTATACCCAAACCCGGTGATTGAGAAGATCTATGATGAAAAAGAGGATAGGGAATACACCGGCCTGTTTTTGGAAAACAAGTATCTCAAGATCATGGTCCTGCCTGAGCTTGGCGGGCGTATCCAGATGGCTTATGATAAGGTACACAACCGGCACTTTGTTTATTATAACCAGGTGATCAAACCTGCGTTAGTAGGTTTAACTGGCCCGTGGATATCGGGAGGAATAGAGTTCAATTGGCCGCAACATCATCGCCCCAGCACTTTTGAACCGGTTGATTATAAGATAGAAAGCAATCCCGATGGCAGCAAAACCATCTGGACAAACGAAATAGAACGCATGTTCCACACCAAGGGCATGACGGGTTTTACGTTGTATCCTGACAAGGCTTACATCGAGATTAAAGCCAAATTGCTTAACCGCTCGTACCTGCCGCAAACCTTTTTGTGGTGGGCCAATCCGGCGGTTAAGGTGAATGATGATTACCAATCCGTTTTCCCGCCTGATGTGAATGCGGTGTATGATCATGGCAAGCGCGATGTATCTACTTTTCCTATTGCTACCAGTACATACTACAAAGTAGATTATTCGCCAGGCACGGATATCTCTCGTTATAAAAATATTCCGGTGCCCACTTCGTACATGGCCATCAACTCGGCTTATGATTTTGTGGGGGGATATGAGCACGACTCGCAGGGCGGCTTGCTGCATGTGGCTAATCACCATGTATCACCCGGCAAAAAACAGTGGACCTGGGGCCACAGCGATTTTGGGCAGGCCTGGGACCGCAACCTGACCGATGAGGACGGCCCATACATTGAGCTGATGACGGGAATGTTCACCGACAACCAACCCGACTTTAGCTGGCTGATGCCGAACGAGGAAAAGCATTTTACGCAATACTTTATGCCTTACAGTTACCTGGGCGTGATTAAAAATGCGAGTAAGGACATGCTGCTGGCTTTGGATTATACAGATAAGGTTATCAGCCTGAAAGTTTATACTACAAGCGAACAAAAGGCGCTAAAAATAAAACTTAGCTATGGGGGTAAAACCTTATTGGAGGAGGTAGCCGATATCAGTCCAGAGCGGATCTATAACAAAATTATCAACGCTGCAAATATTGATGAGCACCGATTGCTGACCATTATCACATCATCGCAAGGCAAAGAATTATTAAGATATGACCCGTCAAGCAACAAACTAAATAACATACCTGAGCCGGCTAAGCCGGCCTTGCAACCAACCGAAGTAGAGAATGCCGAGCAGTTGTTCCTGACCGCACAGCATTTGGAGCAATATCGCCATGCTACTTATAGTCCGGTACCGTATTATGAAGAGGCGCTGCGTCACGACCCGAAAGATATCCGTAACAACAATGCCTTAGGCGCCTGGTATCTGCGCCGCGGGAAATTTGCGCAAAGCGAACCGTATTTCCGCAATGCTGTCGAGACCAGCATCCAAAGAAACTCAAATCCGTACGATAGCGAGCCTTATTACAACCTGGGGCTATCGCTAAAATTTCAGGGCAAGAACAAAGAGGCTTACGATGCCTTTTACAAAGCCAGCTGGAGCAATGCCTGGAAAGATAGCGGCTTCTTTATGGTAGCGCAGTTGGATTTGCTGAATCAGAATTATGAACTGGCGTTGGATCATATCCAGTCGGCTATTGATCGTAATGCCAATAACAGCAAGGCTTATGTATTGCAAGCTGCTGCTTACCGCAAGTTGGATAGAATTGCTGAAGCTGTCGAGGTTTGTAACCAAGCTTTAAAACGCGATGGCTTTAACCTGGGAGCGCTGTTTGAATTATACCTGGCGAAAGGCGATAAGACTTATTTGGATAAACTCGTTCAACTATCGCGCGGTTGGGATCAAAACTTTATTGAATACGCTTTGGATTATGCCAATGCAGGTTTATTTAATGAAGCTGCTGATTTACTGAAATATGGGGTTGCTGGTGATGCAACGAATCCGATGATATACTATCACTTGGCTAATTTTCAGTATCAGTCAGGTAATGAAGATCAGGCTATCGGGCTATTGAAAAAAGCTGCCGCTGCCGATCCTTACCTGTGTTTCCCTGATCGGTTAGAGGATATTAATGCCTTACAATTAGCTTCGCAGCTAAATCCGGCGGATGCCAAAGCGCCTTACTATTTGGGTAATTTATGGTATGACAAGCGCCAGTATGATGATGCTATTGCCGCGTGGGAACTTTCTGCCAAATTGGATGATCAATTCCCGACGGTACTGCGGAATCTGGCAATCGCTTATTTCAACAAACGCAATGAGCACGAAAAAGCGGTGACCTATTTTGAAAAAGCGTTCAGCCTGGATAAAACCGACGCGCGGGTATTAATGGAACTCGATCAGCTCTATAAACGCCTTAACCACGCCCCGGTTGATCGCTTAAAAGTACTTGAAAGTAACTTAACTACTACTCTTGAGCGCGATGATATTTACCTGGAGCGCGCGGCTATTCTTAATTTCTTAGGCCATCACGAAAAAGCCCTGGGCCTGATCAGCGAGCGCCAGTTTCACCCCTGGGAGGGCGGCGAGGGTAAGGCATCCGGTCAGTACGTTTACAGCCTGGTAGCCATTGCCAGCGAGAAGCTGAATAACGGCGAGTTTACCGTAGCTATCGACCTGTTGGAAAAAGCACAGGTGTACCCGCATAACCTTGGCGAGGGTAAGTTATTCGGTGCGGCCGAGAACGACCTCTTCTACTGGCTGGGCTGTGCCAACGAGGGCCTTAACGCCAAAGAGCAGGCCCAATGGTTTTTCCGCAAAGCTACGGAAGGTTTAGACGAGCCATCGGCGGCAATTTTCTACAACGACCAGCAGCCCGACAAGATCTTTTACCAGGGCCTGGCCTGGAACAAACTGGGTGAAGAAGCCAAAGCCCAAGAGATTTTTAATAAGCTGGTGGCGTTTGGTCAAAAGCATTTGGACGATGAGGTAAAGATCGATTACTTCGCGGTGTCACTGCCTAATCTATTGATCTTTGATGATGACTTGAACGTGCGCAACAAAGCGCATTGCTTCTACATACAGGGTTTAGGTTATCTGGGGCTTGGGCAGCATGACAAAGCCGTGCAAATATTCAACAAAGTACTGGCCATAGACGCTGCGCATTTTGGCGCTAACCTGCATTTGAAAATGGCCGGGCGTTAGCCTAATAGAGACGTAATACATTGCGTCTCTACACCCATTTGTTTACCTTTGCCGCCTATGGAAATTACATCACCATCTAAATACGAAAAACTATTAGAACGCAGCGATAAAGGCTATAAAGCGTTCCTTTATGATTGCGACGGCACCCTTGCCGACAACATGAAAGCCCATGCGCTTACCTATATAAAAGTCGCCGCCGACCAGGGCGTTCATATTAACGGCGAAATCATTGATGAGTTGGCAGGCTGGCCTGTGCCTGCTGTGGTTAAAGAGATCAATAAACGTTATGGCTCAAACATGGATCCTGAAGAATTCGCAGAAATTCGCCAGAAACTATATCATGATGAATACATTGCTAAGATAACCCCGGTTGAGCATGTGGTTGACCACCTGAAAGCACATTACGGTAAAGTGCCTATTGCGGTAGTATCGGGCGGGTCTCGCGAAGCGGTCGAGAAAACTTTGAATGTTTTGGGTATTGCCGATCTTGTGGAAACTTTGGTTTGCGCCGGCGAGACTCCGCACGGTAAACCGTACCCTGATCCGTTTCTGGCTGCGGCTGTAAAATTAGGCGTCGACCCAAAACATTGCCTGGTGTTTGAAGATGGCGATCCGGGTGTTCAATCGGCCATTGCCGCCGGTATGGATTGGGTGCGTATAGATCAGCTTGACTAAAAACTGTCCTGCAGGAAATTTTCTTCGGTGTTACAGTATAAAGACGAGTAAATACGGACGCCCTTATTATTGGTTTGCAGGCGGCGTTTCATGTGCACCACGGGGTGGGTTGTCTTTATGTTTAATAAATGGCTGATGTTTTTATCGGCGTGTATAGCCCAAATTTTTTGCTCGCCTTCTTTAACTTCAATTTTATAATGCTCTTTCAGGATCTTGAAAAGCGAGCGGTTTTCTAAACTTCTTGACGAAAAATGCGGCAAATCAATATTAGTGATGTGTGTTTCTTCATACAATACCGGGTGATTATTGATATACCTTAAACGCGAAAAAAAGATACAACCTGCATTCAGTTCATCTTCATCCAATTCAAAAAAGAAATCATCTGGCCAGGCTTTTTTAATGGGTTTTTGAAGGATGGTGGTAGTTAGTTTGCGGTCGCCTATGCCGGCAGTAACCCCGCTTAACGAAAGTATACCCAAGCCGCTTTTAGGTTCGGATACGATACTGCCTTTGCCATGTTTACGGGTAATATAACCCATATTAGCCAAAGCGGATAAAGCCTGCCTGATGGTTGCCCGCGTAGTGTCGTACTTTTTGCAAAGCTCGTTTTCTGACGGCAGCAGATCATCCTTTTTGTACTCCCCGCTTTCTATTAAAGCTTTAAGGTCGTCAATTATTTTTTTATATAAATGGATTACTTCTTTCTTACTCATGGATTTAGGCGGGTCGATTACAAATGTAATAAAATGTTGATAACGCAACGTATACAGGAGATTAAAAACCTACGGTATTTGCTTGTATATACAAGATAAACTTATTATGTTTGGTTTTGACAAACCAACTGGCACCGCAAAACCGCGGTGTATTTTAAATAAACTTAAACATCATTATGCAAAGAGCGTTTGTGACAATCGCACTCCTCATGGTTGTAAACGGATTATTTGCACAGCATAAAAGCTTATTGCAATATGTTGATCCATACGTAGGTACTGCGCCAAGCACCACTTTGTCGGCAGCTAAACATGGCGGGGGTACTGAGTTGCAGGCCAACACCATACCCGAGGTTTGCGTACCCTTTGGTATGACGCAATGGGTGCCCCAAACTCAGCGACTAGAGACCAAATGCATACCACCCTACATTTATCGCGATAATAAAATAAGCGGCTTTAGAGGCACGCACTGGCTCAGCGGCTCTTGTGTGCCGGATTATGGAAGTTTTACTGTTATGCCTGTTACCGGCAAATTACGAACAGCTACCGCTGAAACCACCGCCACATTTTTGCACTCTGATGAGCTAACCCGTCCTGATTACTACCGGGTGATTTTTACCGAAAATCAATTAAAGACCGAAATAACAGCTACCGCCCGCTGCGCCATCATACAATTTACCGCCGCCGCAGACGACAGCCTTTACTTACTGGTATCGCCCAATAGCGATAAAGGCAAGGCGCATGTTTATGTAAACCGGCAAAAAAATGAAATATCGGGCTATAATCCGGCCTATCGCATTTATACCGGTAGCGGTAAGCCTGCCGGTTTTAGCGGTTATTTTGTTATTCGATTTGAAAAGCAGTTATCTAACGGCGGCACTTTTGCAGGTGCGGAGCATTCTAAAGCAGATAGCATCGCTGATAAGAAAGATATTGGTGCTTTTACCGGTTTTAAAGTGAAGAAGGGTGAAGTGATCCGTATTAAGATCGGCACCTCATTTACCGGTATTGCTGAAGCCCGAAAGAATCTGGATGCCGAAATTGCCGGTTGGAACTTTAACCAGGTACGCCAACAAGCGGCCTTGGCCTGGGAAAAAGCATTGCACAAAATTGAGATTACTGACCCAAGCGAAAAGAATAAGCACATTTTTTACTCCGCCATGTATCACAGCATGATTATGCCGAGATTATATAATGATGTTGACGGTACCTATCCAAAGTTCTCACATCAGTATCAAAATGCTCAGCTATCCGCAGGAAAAAATTATTATGATGATTTGTCGATGTGGGATATTTATCGGGCAGAGCTGCCATTGCTGGAGATACTACAACCCAAACTGGTAAGCAATATCATCCATTCCATGATCCTGAAAGGACAACAGGGCGGCTGGATGCCGATATTCCCGATATGGAACAGCTATACCAGTGCCATGATCGGCGATCATGTTGCACCGTTTGTTGCTTCGGCGTATTTAAGAGGGATTGCTGATTATGATGTAAGAGAAGCGTATCGCCTGCTAAGGCAAAACGCTTTTGATGCAGCGCCAGAGGCAGATTATG
Organism: Mucilaginibacter panaciglaebae; assembly: GCF_039539265.1. Lineage (NCBI taxonomy): Bacteria > Pseudomonadati > Bacteroidota > Sphingobacteriia > Sphingobacteriales > Sphingobacteriaceae > Mucilaginibacter > Mucilaginibacter panaciglaebae. Next base: position 174,431 of record NZ_BAABCV010000009.1, on the reverse strand, counting down.
AGGCCGGCAAAGGCCGCCGCGCATTGGACTCATACCTTAAATACGGTTACATCCCCTTAGAAGATGAGGTTAAAGATGCGCCGCATCGCAATGAACAGGTGTCGCGTACGTTGGAATATGCTTATGACGATTATGCGCTGGCTAAATTCGCTGAAGCATTGGGTGATAAAGCGGATTACGATCAACTGTTGTCCCGCTCAAAAAATTATAAAAATGTTTTCGATGCGTCTACCGGTTTAGTGCGCGGCAAACATGCCGATGGTACTTGGATCACTCCTTTTTATCCTGACAAAAAAACATCTTATATCACAGAGGGTACAGCCCGGCAATATACTTTTTATGTCCCGCAGGATGTGGCAGGTTTGACGCAGTTGATGGGCGGCAAGGACAAACTGGAAAACGCGCTCGACAGTATTTTTATAAAAGATGAATACTGGCATGGCAATGAACCGGGACATCAAACGCCATACATGTACAATTTTACCAATCATTCCTGGAAAACCCAGCAGGTTGTTGCCCGCGTACGTGAAGAAGAATATACTGACGGCCCTGGCGGCCTGAGCGGTAACGACGATTCGGGGCAGATGAGCGCCTGGTATATTTTCTCGTCTTTGGGTTTTTACCCGGTCGATCCGGTCTCTGCCGATTATCAGCTGGGTACGCCGCTATTTAAAAAGGCGGTGATCAATTTGGACAATGGTAAAAAGTTTATCATCAATGTGTCTAAAAATACGGCATCTTCAGTTTATATTAGGTCCGTAAACTTAAACGGCGCCAATTATAAATTGAATAGTATTGCTTACAAAACCATTGCAAAAGGCGGCGTAATGAATGTTTATCTATCAGATAGCCATAAATAAACCCATTAACTTGTATACACAACCCATAAAGACATATCTTTGAAGAATGAAGACCTACAGATTAAACAGATTATTTAACGGCCGCTCGGGCAATTGCTTTGACGTAGCGATAGATCATGGATTTTTTAACGAATATCCGTTCTTAAATGGGATTGAAAATATCAAAAAAGCAGTCGACGTTTTGGTTGATGCTGCTCCGGACGCCATACAGCTAACCATTGGTCAGGCGCAGTACTTGCAGTCAATTCCCGGCCGACAAAAACCGTCATTGGTACTGCGTACCGACGTAGCTAACGTGTATGGCAAGGATTTGCCAAGAGCATTGTTCAGCCGCATGATTGAAAACCCGGTTGAGCAGGCTTTGCGTTTAGATGCTACTTGCGTAGTGGTAAATTTATTCAGCATTCCGGGCGAACCGGAGGTTGCCGATCAATGTATCCAAAACATCCTGAAAATAAAACCGGTGTGCGAGCAATATGCTATGCCGCTGATGATTGAGCCATTGGTATTCCGCCCTAATACCGAAGCCGGTGGCTATATGGTTGATGGCGACCCGTCAAAGATCATCCCATTGGTAAGGCAAGGTGTTGAGCTGGGTGCCGACATTATTAAGGCGGACCCAACCGACGACGTTAATCAATATCACCGTGTGGTTGAAGTTGCGGGTAATATCCCGGTACTGGTGCGTGGCGGCGGCAAGGCCAGCGACGAAGAGATCATGCAAAGAACTTACGGCCTGATGCAGCAAGGCGTTAAAGGCATTGTGTACGGCCGCAACGTGATACAGCACGCTAACCCGGCTGGTATGACCAAAGCCCTGATGGCCCTGGTGCACGATGGCGCCAAACCGGCTGATGTAATGCATTTGTTGAAATAATCAGTTAGGTGATAAAAAAATTGTCCTTCCGAGCGGGGGCGAAGAATCTGCAAACTATGCATAGCAAGGCGATTATTGCAAGTCGGCAGATGCTTTGCTCGACAGCATGACAAAAAGGATTTGTGATGCTATGCAATAGCGAAAAAGGTATTTATAAGTAAAAACTCACATTTACAATGAAAACAATCAACATAGGTATTATAGGTGGCGGACTGATGGGCCGCGAGGCTGCCAGTTCGTTTGGCCGCTGGTTTGCGCTGAATGATTTCCCGGCACAGGTGGCATTGAAGGCTGTTTGCGATCTGAATCCGCAAGTGTTGGAGTGGTATAAAAATATTTCGTCAGTCGACTTATTGACCGCCGATTATAAAGAATTGTTACAGCGTGACGATATCGACGTGGTTTACGTGGCCCTGCCTCATAACCTGCATAAAGATTTTTATATCGAAGTTTTAGAAGCAGGTAAAGACTTACTGGCCGAGAAACCTTTTGGTATTGATCTGGAAGCCGCGCTGGCTATCCGCGATAAGGGGGAGGCATTGGGCCGCTTTGTGCGTTGCAGCTCTGAGATGCCTTTCCTGCCTGGCCCGCAAAGAGTAATAGAGGAAGTGAAATCAGGCCGTATGGGCGAGATCATTGAAATAAAAGCCGGCTTTCTGCATTCGAGCGATATCGACCCAAACAAACCCATCAACTGGAAACGCCAGGTTAAATATTGCGGAGAGATAGGTGTAATGGGCGATCTGGGCATGCACGTATTACATGTGCCGCTGCGTTTGGGCTGGAAACCAGAATTGGTTTATGCCAACCTGCAAAAGATAGTAGAGCAACGTCCGGATGGCAAAGGCGGTATGGCCGTTTGCGATACCTGGAACAATGCAACATTAAATACTCAGGTAACTATCGACGGTAAACAAGTGCCGATGTTATTAGAAATGAAACGCATTGCGCCGGGCGAAACCAACACCTGGTATATCGAAATATTTGGGACCAAAGGTGGCGTTAAATACAGCACCAAAGATACCAAAGCATTGTGGACCTTCCGCATTGATGGAGACCAATACTGGCAGCGCACTGATCTGGGTTTCAAAGGTGTGCCGTTCCCGGTTATTACCGGCGGTATTTTTGAGCCTGGCTTTGCTGATTGCTTTATGCAAATGCTGGCCGGTTACGTTGCTGAGCGCGAAGGATTCCTGAATGGCCGCTTTGGCTGTGTTACACCTGATGAGGCCGTGGCTAGTCATTATGTATTTGATGCGGCACTGAAATCGTTCGCTAATCAAACTGTCGAAAAAATAGTATACAATCAAACTCAACCGGCATGAAAAGATCAGAGATCAACCAGGCAATTGTAAGTTCGGGTAAGTTTTTTAAACAGGGTGGTTGGACACTCCCCCCCCAACCTCGTTGGGATGTAACCGACTTTGGCTTAGGCAACTTTAAAAACTATGGTTTGATTTTGATCAATCTGGCCGAAGAGGCTGAGTATTGCGAGAAGCTAATGTATGCTGCCAAAGGGCAAACCACGCCGTCGCATACGCATAAAAAGAAAAAGGAAGATATTATTTGCCGGACAGGCGAGCTGGTTATTCGCCTTTGGGCCAATGACCCAGCTCACGATATGGGGCAAGGTGTTTTCCAGATGAAGGTTAACGGTGAGTTTAAGGATTTTAAATCGGGCGACGAGTTGCATTTAAAATCGGGCGAGCGCGTTACCATTGAGCCAGGTATCTGGCATGAGTTTTTTCCGGCATCGGATGAGTGCATTATTGGCGAGGTATCTACCGCCAATGATGATCTGAACGATAACTTTTTCTCTGACCCGAATATTGGTCGCTACGCCGAGATAGATGAGGACGAAAACCCGATAGTGAAACTACTAAGCGACAAATAGGCCATGAGAAACGGCATTTTGGTTGGCGGCAATTGGATCATGGATCAGGTAAAACTAATCGATGGTTTTCCGGAAGAAGAAAAGCTGGTAAACATATTTACTGAGAGTAGCTGTAATGGCGGCTCGGCCTATAATGTAATTATGGGGCTGGTAAAACTACGGGCTAATTTTCCGTTAAGCGGAGTAGGTTTGGTGGGCGATGACGAAAAGGGAGACCGTATCATAGCACATTGCCAAAGCATGGGCATCAATACCGATCAAATACGCAAAACGGGTGCTGCCCATACTTCATATACAGACGTAATGAGCGTTAAGAGTACCGGCAGGCGCACTTTTTTTCACCAACGCGGGGCCAATGCCTTGTTGGATATAGGCGATTTTGATTTTTCTGCTTCGCAGGATAAAATTTTTCATTTAGGCTATTTGCTGCTGCTGGATAAGCTGGATATCATCGAAGCCGACGGTACCACCCGCGGCAGCAAAGTTTTGAAAAATGCCAAAGAGCAGGGATTGATCACTTCGGTAGATATTGTGAGTGAGCGGTCTGACCGTTTTAAGGACGTGATACCACCTTCACTGCCATATATCGATTACCTGTTTGTGAACGAGTATGAAGCCGGGAAGATCACCGGTATTGATACTACGATGGACGGTAACATCGTCCTGAAAAGATGTTATGAAGCCGCGCATCGCATTATCGATATGGGAGTTAGGCAATGGGTTATTCTACATTTCCCAACAGGAGTTATCGCGGTTAACAAAGCGGGCCAAACGCATTATCAACCCAGCATCAACATGCCTGCCGAGAAAATTGCCGGAGCATCTGGCGCGGGTGATGCTTTTGCCGCCGGGGTTTTAACCGGTGTGCATAACAATATGGATATTACCGGGTGCCTTAATCTCGGAGTTTGTGCCGCTGCTTCAAGTTTATTTGAACCGACATCTTCGGATGGTATTTTACCTTCGACAGAATGTCTTAAATTAGCAAAGCTTTTCGGCTATCGCGAAGCTGTGTAAACCTAAAAACAACTCTTGTAGTGGATCAAAAGATCGGAGATTTATTGGGGGCGATATTGCCCGCCGAGCGGATAAAGACAGACCTGATCGACCTGGTGTCGTCAGCGCCAGATGCCGGATTTTATTACCTGCGCCCGAAGGCGGTAGTTTTACCTGCTTCAGAGAAAGAGGTTATTGATCTGCTGGCTTTTTCGAGACGGCATAGCATCCCGGTTACTTTCCGTACTGCGGGTACCAGTTTATCGGGCCAGTCAATAACCGATGGGATACTGGTAGATCTGAGCCAGCATTGGAACAAAGTCACAATAGAAAACAACGGGGAGCTGGTGCGGGTAAAGCCCGGTGCCATTGGCGCCCATGTAAATACTTTCCTCAAAAAATATCAGCGCAAAATTGGCCCCGACCCGGCCAGTATCAATGCAGCTATGATGGGCGGCATTATATCAAACAATGCCAGTGGCATGTGCTGTGGTGTAAGCAAGAACTCTTATCATACCGTAAAATATATAACTTTTATTTTACCTGATGGCAAGCGCTACAACACAGAGTTGCCAGCCGATTATGAGCGCTTTAAAACGGAATCGGCACCGATATATAACAAGCTAAAAGAACTGCGTGAGCTTATCCTGAATGATCAGGATATTTACAATAAGATTCGCCGAAAATATCAAACCAAAAACACCGTAGGCTATTCGGTAAATGCATTCATTGATTTTGAGGAGCCAATGGATATCCTGGCGCATCTGCTGATAGGCGCCGAAGGTACTTTGGGCTTTATTGCCGAGGCAGTACTTCAAACCACACCCGACTATCCTGAAAAGCTTACCGGCATCCTATATTTTACCGATATCTACTCGGCTTGCCAGGCTATCCGTCCGTTAACTAATGCCGGCGCAGTTGCTGTGGAGCTAATGGACAGGGCCTCGCTACAATCCATAGAAAATATAGCCGGCATGCCTGCAATCATCAAAACTTTACCCGACAATGCGGCCGCTTTGCTGGTAGAATTTCAAGGCAATACCCAAGATGAACTGAAGGTGCAAATGGACGGATTCCTGGCTATTACTAATGAGCTGTCGCTATTGGTAGAAGCCGAGTTTACGGCGATTGCGGCAGAACAGGCATTATTTTGGAAGGTACGAAAGGGCATGTTCCCGGCAGTGGGCGCAGTGCGTGTCAGCGGCACCTCGGTAATTTTGGAGGATATCGCTTTCCCTGTCGATAGTTTAGGCGATGCCATCATCGACCTGCAACAGCTATTTAAGCAGCATGGGTACGAACGTGCAATTATATTCGGTCACGCCAAGGATGGCAATATCCACTTTGTGGTTACACAGGCTTTTGATACGGCTGCCGAGGTAACACGGTATCAAGCTTTTCTACAGGATGTGGTTGATCTCGTCGTGAAAAAATATAACGGCGCGTTAAAAGCTGAGCACGGCACCGGCCGCAATATGGCGCCTTTTGTAGAGACGGAATGGGGTGGGGATATTTACCGGATCATGAAATCGGTAAAAGAAACCGTCGACCCATACAACCTGATCAATCCTGGTGTTATTATCAACGCCGATAAACAGGCTCACATTAAAAACCTGAAAGAACTGGCGCAGGTTGAAGAAGAAGTTGACCGCTGTATTGAATGCGGTTTTTGCGAACATAAATGCCCAAGTCGTGACATCACGCTTACTCCTCGTAAACGCATTGTAGTGCGCCGCGAGTTATTAAGATTAAAGAACCAGGGCTACAATCCTCAATATAAAGAACTGCTGCACCAATACCAGTACGAAGGCCTGGAAACCTGCGCTGTAGACGGCCTTTGCGCTACAGCCTGCCCCGTTGACATTAATACCGGTGATCTGATAAAGCGACTTCGACGCGAAAAACATTCAGATGTTGCAAACAATCTGGCCTTATTTACTGCCCGACGATTTAGGGTGATTTATAAACTGGTACGCCTGGGCCTTAAAACCGGGATACTGATTAACCGGCTATTTGGCCAGCAAGCAACGTACAGGCTGACTAAAGGTTTGCGTAAAATTATTCCGGCCTTTCCATTATGGTCAAATCAATTGGCTGCGGCGCGGCCCATTCCGGGTAATCTATACAACTCTACCTATAATCGATCAGTAGTATATTTTCCTGCCTGTATATCGCGCGCCATGGGCGAACCTGATGGACAAAAAGGTGTTATGCAAACCTTTATGGATGTGTCGGCAAAGGCACGTATCAATGTCATCATTCCGCAGGATATCCAGAAAAGTTGCTGCGGGCAGATCTATTCTTCCAAAGGATTTAAAGATGCATATCATTATATGACTAACTTAACGGTTAGTCAGTTGTGGGAGGTCTCGGCCGCAGGCAAGTTGCCCGTGGTTTTAGATATCAGCTCATGCACCCAAACGCTAACGCATTGTCGTGGCGTACTGACGGAAGAAAATAAAGCCAGATTTGATCAGCTGACCATCATCGATAGTGTTACCTATATTCATGACTTTGTGCTGCCGCAAATCAGGATTCTCCATAAAAAAGAAAACGTGGTGCTTCATCCCGTTTGTTCGCTCCAAAAAATGCCCGGACTGGAAACCCAGTTTATCCATATTGCCCGCAGGTTTGCCAAAAATGTTGATGTGCCGGTATTTGCAGGCTGCTGCGGCATGGCTGGCGACAGGGGCTTTCTGCATCCGGAGCTAACTTACTCGGCTACCCGGCCCGAGGCTAAAGAAATTGGAGGTTGTGATTTTGACGGTTATTATTCATCTTCAAAAACCTGCGAGATAGCTTTGTCTGACGCAGTGGGCAGAAACTACCATTCGATATTGATGTTGGTGGACGAGTGTTCGTAAATGCCGTCACCACCTACCTCATTGCCAGGATGAACGACGAAGCAATCTCTACACGATAGTGGCAAATTTGACTAGCGTATGCAGAGATTGCTTGGTTCTTCGCTATGACGCGCGGGCAAGTAGTTCGTTCCGCACATTAAAATAATCTAAGACGCTGTATAATACTTTAAAACTATATTTGTTTATACGATATGGCTCAAATTTTTTTAGTTGAAGACGAAGAACGGGTATCGGCCATGGTGAAAAAAACGCTCGAAGAGAATAATCACACAGTCGATATCGCCGCAGATGGCGCCGAAGCTATTAAACGCTTCGCCAACAAACCTTATGACCTGATCATACTTGATCTGATGCTTCCCTACCTGGGGGGTGTTGAGGTATGCCGTCATATCAGGCAAAAAAATAAAACCATACCCATCCTGATGTTGACGGCGCTGAACAGTGTCGACGATAAGGTAACCGGACTCAACACAGGCGCCGACGATTACCTGGTAAAACCCTTTCACTTAAAAGAACTGCAGGCCCGCATTGATGCTTTATTAAGGCGCAACGCGTCTGAATCGTCGCCCATTATCAGCCAGGGTAATATCGTACTGAATATTGCCAATAATACCGTCGAGCGCGAAGGAAAAAAAATAACGCTTACTACTAAAGAATGTGCTCTACTGGAACTGCTAATGCATAATAATGACAAAATACTGTCGCGCCAAACTATAGCCGAAAAAGTATGGGGCATAAACTTCGACACCGGTACCAATGTGGTTGATGTATATGTAAACTATCTGCGCAATAAAATTGACAAAAGCTTTTCCCCAAAATACATCCATACCGTCGTAGGTAAAGGCTATATTTTTAAAACAGAATCGGCTTAATGTGAAAATAAAGGACAGGCTTTCGCTTTATTTTACGCTGGTAGGCTCGGGCATGTTGCTGGTGGTCATGGTGTCGCTTTATATATCGGTTTACACCATTGTACATAATGATTTTTACCGCCACCTGTATGACCGTGCTAATGTAGCTGCTGAACTTTATCTTAAAGCGGACGAAATAAGCCCCGACTCACTTGCCAAGGTCCGCACACGCTATATGCGTAATTTACACGGTGAGGTTACCCGGTTTTATGACGACAAGAACGACGCGGCTTTTATCCGTGATGATGAGCAGTATTGGAATTACAAAGTAATTGAGAGGGTACGCAAACAGAACTATCTGGAATATACCAGTAAGACAGCCCAAATAGTTGGCACGTATGTTAAGGACAACCAGGGCAATTTCGTAATTCTGGTTTCAGCCGTCGATGAGACAGGAAGGCGGCAACTGGCATCCATTCGCGAGGTAATGACCATTGTGTTTTTGATTGTAACCGCTACCTTATTTTTGGTAAGCCGGTGGCTGGCGCAAGGCACGCTATCGCCTATTAAAAATTTGGTGCGACAGATGAAATTGATCAAGGCCACCAACCTGCATCTGCGGATAGACGAAGGTAAGGGGAAGGATGAAATAAGTGAGCTGGCCAGCAACTTTAACCGGCTGTTAGAGCATCTTGAAAACGCCTTTTCTTTACAACGCACCTATGTCGCCAACGCGTCGCATGAATTGCGTACGCCTATCACCACCATTATCGGCGAAGCCGAACTGGCCTTGCAAAAACAACTTAACCCCGAAGAAAACCGCAGGATATTGCAATTGATCCTTGAAGAATCTGAGCGGTTACGCGATACTATTTCGGGCCTTATGGAACTGGCCCAGGTAGATATGGATTTCACCATTGCTCATCAAAGCCCGGTACGCATAGATGAATTATTATGGGAATTACAGGATCATTGGGCCGGCAAGATACGCCCGGGCGCATTGGAGTTAATCATTGAACATATGCCAGAGAATGAAGCAATGCTGACCATACCTGCTAATTATCAGTTGCTTTTTATCGCCTTAAATAACCTTATTGGTAACGCTTTTAAGTTTTCTCATCAGCGAACAGTAAAGTGTACCTTTTATGCCGACGAATCAACGATCCAAATGCAGATCATCGATTCAGGCATCGGTATCCCGGCACACGACATCGACCAGATCTTTAACTCGTTTTATCGCGCAAATAATAGCCGCAGTTTTGCCGGAAGCGGCATAGGGTTATACGTTACTCAAAAGATCATCCAGCTATTTAACGGAACGCTGGATGCGCAATCGCAACAGGGCCAGGGCACCTGTATGACTGTCAAATTCTTGCGACAGGAACAATTCTAATGTCATTTTAATTTATTCGATAATAGGCCTCGATACCTTTGTCGCTTTAGAATAAATATGCGTTTTAAAGTCGGTTTTTTATTAATACCCCTATTAATTTCAACTACAGTTTTTAAGGCAAGTGCCCAGACGGATACACTTAAAGTAAGCTTTCAGGACGCCGAAAAGCAGTTCCTGGAAAATAACCTTCAGTTACTTGCCCAGAAATACAATATCGAATCGAACAAAGCCCTGATATTGCAGGCCAAGCTTTGGGGCAATCCGGTATTGAGCACCGATCAGAATATTTATGACGGTGGTAGTAAAAAGTTCTTCTATCACAACAGCAGTTTGGGGCAGGTGTTTGTGCAGTTAAGCCAGGTTTTTCAAACCGCAGGCAAACGCGGCAAACAGGTGGCCGTGGCTAAAGACAATGCCCAGGTGCAGGAGGCCGCGTTTAACGACCTGATGCGCAACCTGCGTTATAATTTGCAGTTGGATTTTAGTCAGCTGGCTACGCTGATACAGCAGGATCAGGTTTACCGGTTGGAAATTGCCACTGCAACCAATTTAGTTAACGGCATCCAAAAGTCATACGATGCAGGCAATACATCGATGAAGGACCTGATCCGTTTAAAGGCGTTGTTATTTGGCCTGCAAAACGACAGGATAGAGAGTAGCAAACAGATCAATGATCTGCAAACAGAATTAAAAACGCTGTTAGGCGTAAAAGAAACTACATACATTGCCCCCACTTTAGCCGATCAACAAGGCCAACCGGTCAAGCTGGATATCCCAGCTTTGATCGGCCAGGCCGAAAGCAATCGTGCTGATTATCTGCAAAATAAATATCAGCTTAATTCGGCCTCGCATGATCTGGCTTATCAGAAAGCTTTGGCTGCGCCGGATATTACGATAGGTGTAGCTTATGACAAAAACAGCAGTTATGCGCGAAACTATTACGGCTTGCAAATAGGGCTTCCATTACCATTATTTAACCGTAATCAGGGCAATATAAAGGCGGCAGAGTATACACTGAAAAGTCAGGAGAATTTAGTAAAGGATAACGACCTGCGTCTGAAAAATGAAGTAGTTGCTGCGGTTAAACAATATGAGCTAACTCAGGAGCTATTTACCACCCAGCAATCAGAATTTAACGAGCAATATGACAAGCTTTTTAGCGCCATGATGAAAAGTTTCAAAGAACGCCACATTGGCCTAATTGAGTTTGTCGACTTCTTTGACACTTACAAAGACACTAAGCTTAAAATAATCCAGCAACAAAACAACCTGCAAAAGGCTATTGCCGACCTAAATTTTGCCACCGGGACAACAGTAATAAAGCCTTAATACTAAAAATTGATACTAATAATGATGAAAAGAGAAACGATTTTGATTGGTCTTGGCAGCTTAATGTTTTTGGCAGCCTGCAAGCCCAAAACCGTTGATGCCCCAGAGACCAAAGAGGTATGTATTAGTGACTCATTACAGAAAATGATCACTATTGATACCGCTAAAACCAGCACTATGAAAGATGAGCTTAGCCTTTCGGGCGAGGTTTCAAGCGATGATAATAATGTGGTTAAAGTATTCCCTTTTTCAAGCGGCCAGGTGATATCGGTAAAGGTGTCGTTAGGCGATAAAGTTGAGAAGGGCCAAACCCTGGCAGTGATGCGCAGTGCCGATGTTGCCGGTAATTATACTGACTTATCGTCGACCCAATCAGACCTTGCGGTAGCTAAGCGACAATTAGATCAGGCTGAATCGCTGTACAAAAACGGTATCTCGAGCGAACGTGATTATACTGAGGCTAAAGAGAACTATAATAAAGCCATAGCCGCCAACCGCAAGGTTAAACAGCAGCTATCCATCAATGGCGGAGGCAACACCAGCGAGAATGGCACGCTGGTTATCAAAGCTCCTGAAAGCGGTTATATCATTGAGAAAAGTATTACTTCGGGCAGTTTCATTCGTCAGGATAACTCGGGCAGCCTGTTTACTATTTCTAACATGCAGGATGTCTGGATATGGGCCAACGTATTTGAGTCGGACATTAGCAAGGTAAAAGTAGGCTACAACGCTAAAGTTACCACCCTGGCTTATCCGGGAAAAGTATTTATGGGCAAGGTGAACGAGGTCAGTTCAGTGCTGGACCCTGATAATAAGGTAATGAAGATCAAGATAGTACTACCTAATCCGGGGATGCTATTAAAACCCGAAATGTTTACTAACGTAGTGATTACCAATACCGAAAACCAGCAAGCAGTGTCTGTACCGGCAAAAGCCATTGTGTTTGACAGCAGCAAAAATTACGTCGTGGTTTACAACGGAAAATGCGACCTGAAAGTGCGGGAGGTTAGTGTGATCAAAACGGTGGATGATATCTCGTATATAGGTTCAGGCTTACAGCCCGGCGATAAGGTGATCTCAAAAAACCAACTGTTGTTGTATGATGCTTTAACCGGCGATTGATTGGCGTAATGCCTTCCCAATTATCAATAGCAGTTATTTTTTACCCGAAATCAAACAATGAATAAATTCATTAAAAATATAATCTACTTCTCATTAAAGCACCGTTACTTCGTGTTTTTTATGACCGCCATTTTGGTGGGCATAGGCGTGTGGAGTTATACCAATACCCCTATTGAGACTTTCCCTGATGTAACCAACACGCAGATCATCATCATCGCTCAATGGCCGGGCCGCAGTGCCGAGGAGGTCGAGAAGCTCATCACCATTCCGATAGAGACGGTGTTGAACTCTGTGCAGAAGAAATCTAACCTGCGTACCACATCTGCATTCGGTTTATCATACACCCGTATCATTTTTGACGATGATGTGGACGACGCCTTTGCGCGTCAGCAGGTATTAAGCCGTTTGGCCAACGTCGATCTGCCTGATGGAGTAAAACCCGAGATTGAACCGCCTTATGGCCCCACCGGTGAGATCTATCGTTATACCCTGAAAAGTAAAACCAAATCATTGCACGAACTCACCGCTATACAAGATTGGGTGCTCGACCGTCAATTTAAAGCCGTTCCCGGCGTTGCCGACGTGAACAGTTTTGGAGGTGAAGAAAAATCGTACGAGGTAAGCGTCAATCCGGCTTTGCTGCAAAAATATGGTTTGACTTCGCTTGACGTATACAATGCCATCAACCGCAGTAATATTAACGTAGGTGGCGATGTTATTGAGAAAAATGACCAGGCTTACGTGGTGCGGGGTATCGGTTTGATCAATAACGTTGATGAGATGAAAAACATCATCATCAAAAATGTAAATAACGTACCTATCCTGGCCAAGGATGTTGCCGATGTGCATGAGGCCGGTTTACCCCGCCTGGGCCAGGTTAGCCGCGATAAGCAGAAGGATGTTATTGAAGGGATCATCGTAATGCGCAAAGGCGAAAATCCAGCCGAGGTATTGGAGCGTGTACGCGATAAGGTTAAAGATCTGAATGACAACATATTGCCAAAAGATGTCAAGATCGACACCTTTTACGACCGCACCAACCTGATGGATTTTTGTACCGAAACGGTGATTCACAACCTATTGGAAGGCATAGTGCTGGTAACTGTCATCGTATTCCTGTTCATGGCCGATTGGCGAACCACTTTAACGGTGGCTATTATCATCCCGCTGTCGTTACTGTTTGCTTTTATCTGTATGCGGATAAAAGGTATGAGCGCCAACCTGCTCTCCATGGGAGCGGTGGATTTTGGTATCATTATAGACGGCGCCGTGGTGATGGTGGAGGGTATATTTGTAGCACTCGACCATAAGGCACACGAGGTTGGCATGGAGAAATTTAACAAGCTGGCTAAACTGGGCTTGTTTAAAAATGTCGGCGCCGAAATGGGTAAGGCGATCTTTTTCTCCAAGCTCATTATCATCACTTGTTTAATACCGATCTTCGCTTTCCAAAAAGTGGAAGGCAAAATGTTCTCGCCACTGGCTTATACCTTGGGCTTTGCCTTGCTGGGTGCCCTGATATTTACGCTTACGCTGGTGCCCGCGCTGTCAAGCATCCTGCTCAATAAAAATGTAAAAGAGAAACATAATCCGGTGGTAACGTTCTTTGAGAATGGCATACGCCGGATGTTTAATTATACGTATAAGAACCCCAAGATCAGTTTGATAGTTGCCATTTCGTTTATGGCCCTGACCTTCTTCTCAGCTAAATTTCTGGGTACTGAGTTCCTGCCCGATCTGAATGAAGGCGCATTATGGGTAGAAGCCGAGTTGCCGATGAGTGTTTCATTGCCCGAAGCCGAAAGCATCAACCAAAAAATGATGCAGATGCTGGCTAAGTTCCCTGAAGTTAAGCAAACCCTGGCCCAGGTGGGCCGTACCAATGACGGTACCGACCCGAAAGGTTTCTTTGATGTGCAAATACAAGTCGACCTGAAAAATAAAAAAGAATGGCCAAAAGGTGTTACCAGCGATAGTTTAATTGATGCGATGGACGGGCAATTGCGGAAGATCCCTGGTACGGTATTCAACTATTCGCAGCCTATCCGCGATAACGTGGAAGAGGCCGTTGCCGGTGTTAACGCGGCGTTAGCAGTAAACATCTTCGGCTCGGATTTTAAAGTGCTGGATGAAAAAGCCGACGAAGTGATGAAAGTGCTTAAAACCGTAAAAGGCATTGACGATTTAGGCGTGCTGCGCAACCTTGGTCAGCCGGAGTTTAGGATAGAGCTGGATCAACGCAAAATGGCCCTATACGGCGTGGCCACTGCCGATGCCAACTCCGTTATTGAAATGGCGATAGGCGGCAAAGCCGCTAGCCAACTATATGAAGGCGAGCGTCGCTTTGACATTCGTGTGCGTTATCAAAAGCAGTTCCGCGATACGCAGGATAAGATCGAGAACCTGATGGTACCAACACTCAACGGTTCGAAGATCGCTATCAAAGAGATCGCCGCTATAAAAATATTAACCGGCCCTGCATTTATCTACCGCGACAATAACATGCGTCACATTGCGGTTAAATTCTCGAACCGCGGGCGCGATCTGGGGAGCACCATTGCCGAGGCCCAGGCAAAAGTAAACCGGCTGGTTAAATTTGACCACGGCTACTCAACGCAATGGGTGGGTGAGTTTGAGAACCAAACCCGCGCATCGAAGACCCTGGCGCACGTGGTGCCAATTTGTTTGCTGGTCATCTTCCTGATCTTGTTTATCACCTTTGGCAATGTTAAAGATGCCACATTGGTTATTATGAATGTACCTTTCGCGCTGATTGGCGGTATATTGGCTTTGCATATTACAGGTATCAACTTTAGTATATCAGCCGGTATTGGTTTCATTGCGTTGTTTGGGGTGTGTATCCAGAACGGCGTGATCCTGATATCGGTGTTCCGCAAAAACCTGGAAGAGCACATGCCTTTGGATAAAGCGATATTGGACGGCGTAATATCGCGCGTCAGGCCAGTGGTGATGACTGCTTTGATGGCCGCCATTGGTTTAATGCCCGCGGCAATATCGACCGGTATTGGCAGCGAAACACAAAAACCTTTGGCTATTGTGGTAATAGGCGGTTTGATTACTTCGACCATATTGACCTTACTGATATTGCCTGTAATTTATGCCTTGGTGCACAGACTCATCCACAAACGCGAAAACCGGAAACTGCTTAAAAAAATAGGTGCAGTACATTGATAAAGGCATATAATTAGGTTTGCCAATAGTAGCATGGCCCCGCATCGAAAGATCGGGGCTTTTGCGTTTTTGGAACTTTAATTTATAACTTAGTAACAGTAACCAACTGTCCGCACCTATGAGGTATTTTAAATTTAGATCAATAGCTGTATTAGCTGTGGTCTGCATTGTCGTGATAGCCTGGAAGGCAAACACGATAAAACCTGCACCCAAAAAGGCAGCGTTAAAACGCCCTAATATTATAGTGATCCTGTCGGACGATATGGGTTATTCTGATTTGGGCTGCTACGGCGGCGAGGCTGCCACACCACATCTCAATATGCTTGCCAAAGAGGGTTTGCGTTACACTCAATTTTATAATGTCGCCAGGTGCTGCCCCTCGCGTGCTTCATTAATGACAGGCCTCGACCCGCATCAGGCAGGTATGGGCTGGATGACAACTGATGATTTTAAACTACCCGGCTATCGCGGCGACTTAAGCCATAACGCCGTTACTATGGCAGAGGTATTGCATTCGGCGGGTTATGCTACTTACATGACGGGTAAGTGGCACCTAAACCTCGACCCGAAACCAACCAGCGGCAAAGAGAACTGGCCGTTGCAGCGGGGCTTTGATCATTATTACGGCACTATCCTCGGCGCGGCTAACTATTATGATCCCGGTTACCTATGCCGTGACAATACTTTGGTTAATACCACCAATGATCCGGAATATCATCCCCAACAGTATTACTTCACTAACGCTATTTCAGACAACTCAGTAAAATTTATCAAAGAGCGCGATAAGGACAAGCCTTTCTTTATGTACGTGGCATATACCGCCGCCCACTGGCCAATGCAGGCCCCGCCCGAGGAGATTGCCAAATATAAAGGTCGTTTTGACAAAGGATATGAAGCATTGCGCAAGGAACGTTTAGAGCGCATGAAGAAGCTGGGCGTGGTTAAACCGGATGTTGCCCTTTCGCCGTTTGACGGTAAGCCCTGGGCTGATGAAAAAAACAAACCGGCTATGCTGCGCCGCATGGAGACCTACGCCGCTATGATCGATATCATGGACCAGGGTATCGGGCGAATTATCAAACAGTTGAAGACTGACGGCATGTATGATAACACGCTGATTTTCTTCTTGCAGGACAATGGCGCCTGTGCCGAGATCATTGGCAACGGGCCTATCCGTGCCGAAGCTGCTGACACCGCAAATGTGCGCAAGCTGACACCTGAGTCGCTGGTCTATTCCAACAACCCTAAAACCACCCGCGCCGGGAAACTGGTGATGCAGGGCCATGATTTAATGGCTGGTCCGGCGGATACTTATGTATCGTACATGCAGGAATGGGCCAATGTGTCTACCACGCCGCTGCGCAAGTTTAAGCACTATGTGCATGAAGGTGGTATTTCTACACCTCTGATCGTTCACTGGCCAGACGGATTGAAAGCCAAAGGCGAAATGCGCGACCAGGTGGGCCATGAAATGGACATCATGCCAACCATTCTGGATGTTACCCATACGCCATATCCTAAGACTTATAACGGCCATGACATCACCCCGATTGAGGGTATAAGCCTGGTGCCAAGTTTCACCAACCAGCCGCTGAAACGTGAGGCGTTATGCTGGGATCATGAAATGAATAAGGCCGTGCGCATGGGTAAATGGAAACTGGTAAGCGAAGCCACCCTAATGAAAGGCCATACATATAGGTCGTCGCCATGGGAGTTGTATGATATTACAACCGACCGCAGCGAAATGCACGACCTGGCTGCCCAGCGCCCCGACCTGGTTAAAAAGATGAACGACATTTGGGACGCCTACGCCAAACGCTGCAATGTGCTGCCATCGCCGTGGACAAAAGTGGAATAGATGTGCTGGAGATTGATTGGTGTATTTTAGAGACGCGATGCGCATCTTCATACAGTCCGGTATCAAACACCAAACTGTCTTAAATGATGATCTGCATGTTTGTATGCCAGTTGACCCACCTGTTCTTTCGTCATTTTACCAAAGAACCAATGTGTAAAGTCGGGGGCATCGAAGTCCTGATACCGTTCAATCAGGCCGGCCCATTTGTCACGCTCGGCAATGATATCGCCAGCACTTTGCTGTACTTTAAAATCTTTACTGGTTGGAGCATTTTTGCCCATCGGGGCGTCATTCTTAGTTAAATTATTCAATGCTATTTTACCAAATATCCGCCCTATAAATTGTCGCGGATAAACTTTATCGCCCAGGTACATTTCATCAGACAAAGTGCAATGCTTCAGCATCTGGTAAACATTCATCTTGCCCCATTGCGGTATATTGTTTTCATTAAGAGTTTTAATGCGCGCAATAATGGCGTCGCGGGTCGGCTTATCGAATATGCTTTTCATTCTCATCTGCTAAATACAACAAACCTAACGCATCGGCATAAATAACCGCGCGGCAGTTCTGGACTATTTAACGGGCTAAATAAGCCAAATACAATTGGCAAATGTTTAATAACTTACCCTCGTGAAAAAGCACCATTTCCGTATCGGTATTTTTTTGATGATGTTGCTCTGTGCCATCACCTATGCCAACCATTTTCAAAACGGCTTCCATTTTGACGATTCGCATACCATACAAAACAATGCCTACATACGCAATATACATAACATTCCGTTATTCTTTAAGAACGGTAGCACCAGCAGCACCCTGCCCCAAAACCAGTCATACCGCCCGGTTACCACCACTTCGCTGGCATTTGATTACTGGTTAGGCGGCGATTATTACCTGTTCTTTTTTCATCTGTCTACTTTCATTTTATTTCTGTTACAAGGATGGCTGATGGTAAAATTTATGCACCGGATTTTTGATATCACTATTGTCAATAACCAGCGGAATGCCGCCGTTGCACTCATTGCCGCTACCTTTTATCTGCTTCATCCGGCGATAGCCGAAACCGTTAATTATGTCATTGCCCGGGCAGATATACAATCCACCTTCGGTGTGGTGCTCGCCTTCGTGCTATATCAATATTCGGGGCGATGCCGTAAGTATTATCTATACCTGCTTCCGGTAATTATAGGTGCACTGGCCAAGCCACCCTCAGTGATGTTTGCGCCGATGTTTTTTGTTTATCTATTATTCTTTGAGCAAGGGTTGGGTTTAGTGGATATCTTCAAACCTCGTAAATTCAGGCAAGTATTTGGGGCAATAAAAACAGCTATCCCGGCTTTTATTTGCTGCGCCGTTACGTATTGGTTTTTAGATAAAATGACGCCTAAAACCTGGGAACCGGGCGGCGCCTCCCCTATGCAGTATCTCATAACGCAGCCTATTGTTATCGCGCATTATTTCCAGATGTTTTTTGTGCCGACCCAGTTAAGTGCCGACTCTGACTGGACACTGTTACCCGGCATATCCGACTGGCGCTTTTTTGCGGGAATGGCTTTTGTTGTGCTAATGATCGCTATTGCTTTTATCACTTCCCAGAAAAAACAACTGCGGCCAATCAGCTTTGGCATTGTCTGGTTCTTTCTGGCGTTGCTGCCTACATCAAGCATAATTCCGCTGGCTGAGGTATTGAATGATCACCGCATGTATTTTCCCTTTGTCGGCTTACTCATTAGCGTAAGTTGGAATATTGCCCTATTAATAAAAAAATGGATGCCCTGGATTACCCGGCATCTTCCGCGCTATAAAATTCTATTTGCAACTTTATTAACCCTGTTACTGGTTACATACGCCTATGGCACCTGGCGGCGCAACGAAGTATGGTATGACGAGGATAGCCTTTGGTATGACGTCACTATAAAAAGCCCCAACAATGGCCGCGGGCTTATGAATTATGGCCTGAGCAAAATGGCACAGGGCGATTATCTCACTGCTGAGATCTATTACGAGCGGGCGCTCAAATTACTCCCAAACTACTTCAGCATTTATATAAATCTTGGCATCCTTAAGTCTGCCGCCGGTCACGATGAAGAAGCAAGGGGTTACTTTGAAAAAGGCCTCGCATATGGCAGCAATTATCCGGATGCCTACAGCTACTATGCCCGTTTTCTGAACAGCCGGGGGCTATATAAAGAAGCTATACCAAAGCTGCAATATGCCCTTAAGCTATCACCGGCAAATACTTTTGCGCGGATGCAATTAATGGAGGGGTACCAAAACACCGAGAACTGGGGCGAATTAAAAAAGCTGGCTGAAAGCACCTTACAATTGGAGCCCAATAATGCCGAGGCCAGGAACTATTTGCAAGCCGCCATTGCTCGTAAAAGCAAAGCCGATCTTGAGGCTGACGAAATCAGAAAATCGCCTACGGCGGATAAATATTTGGGGCTAAGTTTATCCTACTATGTTGCCGGTCGTTTTCAGGATTGCATCGATGCCTGTAACCAGGCGCTGGCACTTGAACCTAATTATGTACAGGCTTATAACAATATTTGCGCAGCTTACAATAAATTGCAGCAATGGGATAAAGCCATCGCCGCAGGCAAAAAAGCGCTGTCAATTGATCCCAATAATCAGTTACTAAAGAATAATTTGCAGGAAGCTTACCGGCATAAAGCAGAAAATAATAATCATTGATCTGCCGTGTCATGCTGAGCCCGCGGAAGCATGAGGGCAAGGGTCCATAATCGCTTATTGTTCCCATCGCTCACCCTTCGAGAGGCTCAGAGCGACACCTACACATTCCCAAAGTTGTCATTCGAGCTAAAACCCACTATCATCCCGTGCAAATTCATTCTTACACGTTTTCCATTTGCCGCGTGTAAAATCGGGGAACTGTTGCGGCGCATTCCCCTCTTTCAGCGACTTTGTCGATAGTGGCGTAATTACGCTCATTGTAACCGAGTCGTATACATCAATAGGGGTTTGCTTTTTTTCTTTTACTGCCAGAATAAAGGCGTTGAATACAAACCAGTCCATACCGCCATGTCCCGCGCCTGCGGCATCATTGGCATAGCGTTTCCAGAGCGGGTGGTCATATTTATCAAGCCAGGGTTGCGCAGGCTCCCAGGTATCATTATTTTTAGTTTGGTGATCGATATAGATGCTTTGATTCACGTCCATCCAAATACCCTGTGTGCCGTCGATCCTGAAACCTAACGAATATGGCCTTGGCAAATGTGTATCATGCGTTAATAACACTGTTTCGCCGTTCGCGCAATTGATCATCGTTTGAGTAATGTCACCGTTTTTATAATTGATCTTTGCATTTTTATGGCCGGGCGACACTTCTTCGACATAAGCCGCTAATCCCCGTGCTTTGCTGCTGACAGAGACCATATTGGTGAAACGGTTACCACGGTTAATATCAATATATTGCATACACGGGCCAACGCCATGTGTCGGGTATAAGTCACCATCCTGATCAACATTAAACTGTGTGCGCCACTGCGCCTCGCTGATGGTTGACGGACCAAACTCAGGCCCTACGGAATAGTCGTCCTTGCCGTTGTTAAACAACACATTGCGCAGGTTATGCTGGTAGCCGCCCTCTACATGTAACACCTCGCCAAAAACATTCTGGCGGACCATGTTCAGTGTAGCCATTACATCGCGGCGATAGCAAACATTCTCCAGCGTCATGTAAGGCATGCCGGTTTTTTCTGAGGTATTTACAATATCCCAATGATCTTCTACTGTGAGCCCGGCAATAACCTCGCAACCCACATATTTACCTGCTTTCATGGCGTCAATAGCCTGCGGATGATGAAACTGCCATGGTGTGGCAATGATCACCGCATCGATATCTTTACGCTCCAGAAGCTTTTTATAGGCGTCCAATCCCCCGGTGTATTCAGCGGCGGCAGGCCGTTTTGCCTTTGCAATAAACTCTCGGCATCTTTTCAGTGAGCGTTCCTGAATATCGCATATTGCAACAATTTCCACATCGCTTCGCAAGGTGCCTTCAGAGATATGGCTCATACCGCGGTCGCCCACACCGATGTAGCCCAGGCGCACTTTGTCGTTGGCTTTAGCAAAAAGGGTCCCCCCTGGTAAAATACTGAAACTGGTTGCGGCAATGGCGCCGGCGGCTATAAATTCTCTTCTTTCCATAATGATTATCGGTTACTGTTGTTTGAGGATATCGATAATCTAATTTATAGAAAAAATAGTGTCCCGTCCATTCGGCTGCGCTTAATTTCAAATTTAATCATAAGATGCGGGGTGTTTCATCTGTAGATACATGCAAAGGCGCAAAGCATTGTGTCTCTACCTACACCTATTTGCGCCACAAATATTACAATTCTTAAATACGTATCTGCCTAACCTGTGCTATATATTTTAATGGCAGCAAGCTTTCAATAAGCAAGTTTCCGATGCCTAAACGTCTTGAAGCTTTATATACCGTAAGCAGTGGCCTTACCACGCCCGGGCCCTCTAACTTTAACATTTGTTTGATACGCGCAGGAGACAGCAAGCTTTGTACACGTTTCAACAAGAAAAACCGGATAGGGCCAAGATGCTTCCGGTATTGACGATAAAGATCTGTTGTAAACTGGCTGCAGACGGTATCATTTTCCAGATGCTGTTGATGAGCGTGATGCCATTGCTGATAGGTTTGGGGCAGATCTTTTAGATGCATGCGTATACCTACCCTGTAAAATACATCAAACACTTCCTCTTTTTCTTCGATGGTGAGTTGTCTATATAAGACTTCGTAGGCATGGATAGAATACCAGATCAGCATAAATAATACGTCACGATAGGCCCAGTCGGGAATTTGCGCACCCCGGTTTTGCTCAACACTTTGGTGAATGGCCGTAATCTGGTCTATGTAATGATTAGCCTTATCCAACGGTGAAAAAATGATCTTGCGTGCATAGGTCACCGTTGAAAATAAACGGCCAAGCGGATCGGCAGGCAGGCGACCGGTAAAATACAGCCAGTCTACCGCCTTATTCAGGGCAAACTC
The DNA here is from genome assembly GCF_039539265.1 of Mucilaginibacter panaciglaebae. Taxonomy (NCBI): domain Bacteria; kingdom Pseudomonadati; phylum Bacteroidota; class Sphingobacteriia; order Sphingobacteriales; family Sphingobacteriaceae; genus Mucilaginibacter; species Mucilaginibacter panaciglaebae. The sequence goes on along the minus strand of NZ_BAABCV010000009.1, from coordinate 152,169 downwards.
GGCAGCTGACCCTGCAAAGACAAACAGCACACTATCGGGGCTGCCCCAAATTTTCCTGACGACTGAATTTTCGGAGGTAAAATATTCCATATAACTTATCTTCTTCTTACGTATCGGCTTTTCTGAAAACATCTCTGTCACTCCCACTAAAATAATGCCTAAGGTGTACACCAGCATCCATCCAGAAAAAAGATGTACCCATACTCACGCAGGCAAACTTTGAACTGACCAATCTTAATACGTATACAAGATAATAGTATTGCGTTACCTGTGTATTACAGAAAAATATCAGCACATCTAAGGCTAGCCGTAACCGTAAAGAAACTCATGACAAAACAGGAAAAAAATCACTACTAAGAAATCGCCGCCGAAAGGGCGAACGACATTGTTATCAGCATAAATTCCGATCAATGTTTCGATAAGCAACAGAATCGCTGCAAACAGGAAATGTCTTGAATTAAACCGCAAGAAGCTAACAGTATAGATTTAATTTATATAGTTACTCAGTCAATATTGGAATTGACGATATGGGCGCTCGCCGTTAAACTACGCCGGGCTTTTTATCGTAATGCCCGCCATCCCAATTAATCTTTCTCGAGAAATACATCAACACCGCTACAATAACAAACAAAGCAATGCTACCGGCCAATAACGCAAAATCTTCCAGTTGAATAATGACATAGATAAAACCGTAGAATACTGAAAGTATGCCCGCGAAAGAAAAGGATTTCAGCTTATTCTTAAGTAGGGAGGACACAAACGCGGTTATCAGGCCTACAATGGCCAAAGCTGCTACAATATAAGCCCAGTTAAAACCCATCTGTTCTGAAAGTGACAACAGCAGGGTATAAAAAATGATCATCGCCGCCCCTATTAATACGTAGTTGAAAGAATGTATCTTACGCTTACCAATCAGTTCAGTTAAAAAAAGTGACACAAAGGTTAAGACGATAATTAATACGGCGTATTTATTAGCACGGGTAGTTTCCTGATAATCGTCCACCGGCATCCGCAGGTTTACGCCAAATGTTGCGTTTTGCTGTTTGCTTACATTATTCAGCACACTGGCACTGTCGGTCCATTGCTGCGGAAACGGGCTGTTATAATACAGCACATGCCAGCGGGCGTTAAAGGCTTTGTCTTTAACCTGGCGGGCGTCAGGTAAAAAGCGACCGTCGAAATTTGGCGTTCCCCAGTTTCCACTAAGTTCTACATCGGTTGTTTTACCTAACTGTAAAAAGCTTAAACCATCGGTGCCATTCAGCTCAAGCGAGCAGGTAAATGACAGCGAATTGCCGACAATCTCGCCGGCATTAGTAGCGGCGGCTTGCAAACCATTAGTAAAAGCCGAGACATTCCCGGCCGACGGAGCGGCCGCGAAAGTTTGTGAACCCAATGTCAGGCTGGGGTTGGTTTTCAGGCCTTTTAAATCGGACACGCTGAATGTCACAAAAGCTTTATCAGTTAAAAGCTGCTTTGCGTCTATCCCGAGCGCATTCAGATCGGTTTTGGCAAAATTGCCTGACATACGCACTTGTGTTTTGTAAACCACTGCCGAAAACATCCCTTTATGAATCACATCAGTTTTTAGCTCCGCTTTAATAGATAGTTGATCAGGCAGCAGGAATAGTTTTCTCTCAACCTGTTTTAACGCAGGTTTACCATTGACATCAGCTACTTCAATCTGATCTTTATACGGGATAACCAATACCGGGCCTTTGATTAGCTGCTTACCGGCAAAGTTGTAAGAGATGTTAGATATAACCTCATCGCGCCGCGCTGCCCGTTCATGGATAAGGTTGCCTATCATTGCCGACGGGATAAGGAGCACTAAAGTGAGCATCCCGATAAATACTAATTTAACCGATACAGACTCCCGGAGCCAGTGGGTTATTTGCGTTGATTGTTGTGATTCCATTTTGTTGTTAGTTAAAAGTACTTTGTATTTCAAAGTGTATATTCAAAAAAATATTAGCTTTTTTGCTGTTTAATTAAGTTTTCCAACGCTTCAAGATGTTTTTTGAATGCAGCTATTCCCTTTTCGGTGGCCTGATACCGAGTATTAGGCTTCCTGCCCAGAAATGACTTGATCACCGAGATATACGCCTCTTTCTCTAACGCCTTCAAATGCGAGGCCAGATTACCGTCTGTAGTAGCCAGTAATTCTTTAAGCGAATTAAAGTCATAACTCTCATTAGCTACCAATACACTCATCACTTGTAGGCGTATACGGTTTTCAAAAGCTTTATCAAAATTATTAAGCGCTAACACGATCGTATTTAAAGTACATTATAGTGCCATATAAAATATGCAGCACACCAAAACCCAAAGCCCAAAAATACAGACCATACCCTGGCTGCATTAATGAAAGCAAACCCAACACAATTTCTAGCAGCCCAAGCCATTTAACATCCCCATAGGTGAATTTTGAGGCCGCTACTAGGGCCAGGCCATAAAACACCAGGCAAGCGGGTGCAATAATACCATAGTGATGCTGAACATACAAAATAAAAGCAAAACAACCACCAACAAGTAAAGGCAGCAACCCCGCGTTAGCCAGCGCCCGGCTACTTTGATTCCAAACCGATTGATGATTACGACGGGCTTTAGCCGACGAAAGCAAGATGGCTGTAACTATTGATAGGACTAACACGGCTATGGCAACGCCAAATAGTATCAGATCCAAGCCCAACCTATTAACGTTCTCATACACATCGTCACCCAACGAATTTGTTGAATAGTTCGGGATAAGTATATAGGCAACGCCCGCACCTATAAGCGCATAAATGCCCGCTAATATACCGGATAATCCGCTTAGCGAAATAAACTTAGTCGACCGCTCCATAATGGTTTTGATGGAACTGATGTCATCATAAATGTCTTTATTTTTCATATAAAGTACTTTGCAGTGCAAAGCTTGAAAATAAATTTGTTTTCTGCAAGGGATTAAGGAAACATTTTTTAGAATTGGCCGACGGCGTGTATTATCAGATGATAGCTACAACATAATATTGTCGTTCTCATCCAATGGCCAAAACGGATTGTAAGCTACTTCAAATAAATATCCGTCTAAATCTTTAAAGTAACCGCTATAGCCGCCCCAGTAAACCTTTTGGGCCGGTTTAATGACAGAAGCCCCTAGATCGGCTACCTGCTTCAGCACATCATCAACCTCTTGTTCAGATTTGGCGTTGTAAGAAATAGTCATACCTGAAAACGCTGCGGGTTGGTATTTTAGGGTAGTGTCTTCGGCTAATTCATGGCGGGGATGCAGCGCCAGTATCATGCCGCCGAGCGGGAAAAGTGCCAACCCCTCCACGCTTTTGTCTGACTTTTTCCAACCCAGTCCGTTTTCGTAAAAGTTTACAGCTCTTTCAAAATTATCGACACCGAGGGTTATTAAGTTTAGCTTTTGTCGCATTGCTTTATTTCATTTACTAGTCGTTCAGTCCTTTTCCATTTAAAATCTGCGGAATATACTTTTCGATACGCGCCTCGCGGGTTTGGGCCTGTTTAGCCTGCGAAAAATGCAGCAGGTAAGCGCGTTGCCGCCCCTGAGTTAATGCCTGAAACGCTGTTTTTAATGCCGGGATATGATCCAGCTTGTACTGAAATTCAATAGGCATATTAAATTCATCCGTTTTCTTCAATTCCACTTTCAGCCCCGCTTTCTCTACTTCTATGGCTTCAAAAATATAGGCTTTAATAGCAGCTTCCCGGTCAATGACCTCACGAATATTTGCAAACCTGATCTGCCGGGCGCCCTGTACGTTTTCGGTCTGCTGAATCAGTATTCCGTCGGCATCGCTCAACAATACTCCTTTAAAAAACAGTAATGCGCAATACTCTTTAAAGGTATGTATCAGAACAATATTTTTTCCTTCAAAGGCGTAACATGGACAGCCCCATTTCAATTCCTCGGTAAGCCCGGTATCCAGGCAAATCACACGTAGTCTTTCAATCTCTTGTTGCCACCTTTTTTCTTTATCGAAAAAGAAATCGACTTTTGGGTTTATACCTGCCTGCGCCATAGTACAATATTAGCAAAAGGTTTACACAGTTAACATGCCGCGGAAAGCTCTTGCCGCATAATATGATTCTGCACCGTTATGGTACAGAAACACTGTATCATATCTGCGGTCGCAAAAAACTGCGCCGCCCAGCTTCCTGATATCAGCGGGAGTTTTTACCCAGCTTGATGTTTTCAGGTCAAAACGCTCTAGCTCCTGCAGGTACCGGTATTGCATCTCCGTCAAAAGCTCAATGCCCATAGCTGCTGCCATATCAACCGCGTTGTTCTCGGGTTTATATGCTTTCCTGGAATCAAGTGCCTGGCGGTCATAACACAAACTACGGCGGCCCTGGGGGCTTTCTGCCGAGCAATCATAAAAAGTATATTCGCCGGTCTCTGCGTTATAGCCAATCACATCCGGCTCACCACCGGTCAGCTCCATTTCGTTAAGCGACCAAAGTTTATCGGCATTCACTGCTAACTTAGCCTGCACGTTGGCCCATTCCAGCCCCTTATGGCGGTGCAGGTTCTTATTAAAACGCGCTTTCAATACGTCGAGCAATTCTCCGCACTGTTGCGGCGACAATTGTTTGTTATTCATACCGAGCTATTATTATTTATAGATTGGCCGTATTGATCTTTCTGCTTACCGGCCTGCAATACCAGGATAAAATAATAAAAATAGTTTGAGCCAAAGGCCCTATAATTGCTTTTCCGCTATCGCCCATGACCAGGTGCGATATTAAAGCGCCCGTCATGGTAAAAAAAAGGCCCGCGTATGCCCACTCTTTAATCAGCTTAAAGCCCGGTACCAGAATTACTACAACGCCGAGTATTTTCCAGGTGCCAAGTATGGTCATTAAATAAGCCGGATAGCCTAAATGCGCAAGGATATCAACCATCTGTTTAGCCCGCAACAGCTGGCTAATACCGCTTCCCAACATCCCCGCCGATAGTAAAGCGGTGGCAATCCAATAGATAATTAGTTTTTTCTTTTCCATAATACTTTATTTAAACTTGCTGATGATTTCTTCTAAACGGTTATGAGCCATATTTAACCCTTGCCTGAATGGCATTTGCAGCAACTGATCGCGCTGAGCAACCGACTCATAAATGATATGTGCATTTAACCTGCTGGTGCTTTCTGTAAGCGATTCAAACTCATAAACCTCTAACTGAACGCCAAACGGCGTATTGGCCATCTCAAACGTGCGGATGATCTTTTGATTTGTTACCAAATCATGAATTACGCCCCCCATTTGTAAAACCACCTGCCCTTGCGCGTTGCTTGTTTCAAACTGGTAGCTGCCATGCTTTTTGCCTTCAAATCTAATTACTTTGGTGTTCATCCATTGTTCAATAAATTCTGCCTCAGTGCAGGCTTTAAAAAGCAGATCAACAGGCAAATCAAATTCACGTTTTATCGTAATGTCGTGCGTGCCATCGCCGGCGTGTACTTTGGTTTTTAGCTCCATATTATTTTTTATTTTTAGTTTGATAAAGTTTCATTACGCTTTCGAGCTTGTTAAACCGGTCGTCCCACATCTGGCGGAACGGCTCGATAAAGTCGGCCACTTCTTTCATTTTTTTTGCGTTGATATGATAATAAATTTCGCGCCCGTTCTGCACTTGCTGTAGTAGCTGGCACTCCGTCAATATTTGCAAATGTTTTGATACCGTAGGGCGGGCCGTATCAAAATTTGAGGCTATAGCGCCCGCTGTTAAAGATTGCGAAGCCACCAATAGCAGTATTGCTCTTCGGGTAGGATCGGCGATGGCCTGAAATACGTCTCTTCTTAAATTCATTGCGTAGTTAAATGACTACAAATATATACGTAGTCATTTAACTACGCAAATATTTTATAAAATTTCTTTTAAATGTTTCGATTTAGATCAGATACGCTGATCTCACTAATAAACTCATCGTATCTTTGATCTGAAAAGATCCGGCTATTTTGACAGTCAGGCTACGTAATAGAGGCACCCGCTCTTGCCCCCAAGGTATTTTTCGCTATATTTGCTTAATGCTGAAGAGGTGCCTGCAAATTATCCTGGCAGCATGGCTCATTAATGCGCTGATCTGCTTTCACCCTGTTTTTTCCGGGCGTGTCCATCCTGCGAGCAATTCGAGCGCAATAGCATCTGCATCTCCCGATAACACGCTGCTTTATATTTTTCTACATCACTATTCATCCGACAAAGCGCAGAAAAGCCCTATACATCATGCATCTGTCCCAAAGTACCGGTACCTCATCTCCCGTACACTGAATTTTGATATCTGGACCGGGCATAATACGATATGCTCTTTATTTAACTCCGGCAAAACGCTTCCGGTATTCGTCCGAAAAATATGGGAGAATAAACTTTTCTCGCCACCACATTACAATTATCTCTTCCGGCTTAGTCCATTCTAACCTTTTACTGCTCCCCTGCGCTAGTGCTTGATTATATTGAAGCCGATATACATTGTCGCCTAATACAGGCACATGTATGCCCCCTGCAATGCGTAGAGAGGTCGACCTTTAACTGTGCTATTTACCGCTGTATTGGTCAATCGCTTTTGCAACATACACTTTACCGCAACATATTACCCGTCGTTGGAATGTGCACAACATAGTTGATTTTGACAAACAACATCTGCAAGCGAACTGAATTATAACGGCAGTTGGTTGGAAACCTGAATAAAACAAGTGCCTGATTCGATTGATTTAAAAGTGGCTTCGCCGCTAAAAAATATAATTATGATTGAAAGAAGATTATTTATAGTAGCCAATAGGTTACCTCTTACTGTTGAACTTCAAGATGGCCAGTATCAATGCCGCCAATCTTCCGGGGGATTGATTTCGGCCGTGAACGCTTACCTTGCCCACGATGGGCGCGACCGTTTCAGACAGCGTTTGTGGGTAGGAGTACCGGGTTGCGACGAAGCGGCCTGGCAGCATGCTGTGTCTACAGCTGATACTGATTTTAACTATCTACCGGTGTTTACAAATGCTGAAACTTACGAGCATTATTATGATGGCTTTTCTAATTCACTGCTTTGGCCACTCTTCCATTATTTCCCATCATACGCCGAGTTCCATAAAACCGATTTTGCAGCCTATATGGACGTGAACCGCCAATTTGCCCGTCGTTTGCTGGCCGAGGTTCGGCCCGGCGATGTAATTTGGATACATGATTATCATCTATTGCCGCTGGCAGCTATGCTGCGCCGGCAGTCTCCAGATCTGTCTATCGAGCTTTTTCTGCATATACCGTTCCCGGTATTCGAAGTTTTTCGTCTTGTCCCTAAACCGTGGCAACGCGAACTGCTTTTGGGTATGCTTGGCGCCGATGTTATTGGGTTTCATACCGATTCCTATCAGCGGTATTTTTTGCAGGCAGCCGAACAGGTGCTGCAAACAGTTCCTGTTGATGGCGAACTAACCTGGGAAGGCCGGGCTGTTAGTACCGGGGTGTTTCCGGTAAGCATCGACTTTGATATGTTTCATGATGCAGGCCTCAAAAATGATGTACAGGAACTTACCACTCACTATCAATCGCTTAAGCATAATAAAAAAATGCTTTTTTCTGTTGACCGGCTGGACTACACAAAAGGCGTACATCATCGCATCAAAGGCTATAAAAAGTTTCTGCTCCAGCACCCTGAATACTGTGGGCAGGTAGTATTTGTGCTTGTAATAGTCCCTTCAAGAAATCATATCAGGACTTATGCAGAACGCAAAAGAATGATCGATGAATATATCGGCGATATAAACAGCAGCCTGGGTACCATTGACTGGAAGCCGGTGATCTATCAATATCAACATTTGGAGTTTAATGAGCTAGCTGCTTTATACCGGGCCTGTGACGTTGCACTGATTACCCCGCTGCGTGACGGAATGAATCTGGTGGCCAAAGAGTTTGTGGCCAGCCGCAACGATGGCACCGGTGTATTAATATTAAGCGAACTGGCCGGTGCAGCAACCGAGCTGAACGGCGCTCTGCTTATCAACCCGAATGATGCCGACGAGATTGCTTCGACCATTAAGCTAGCTATTGAAATGGGCAGCAGCGAACAGCAAGAACGCTTAAATGCAATGCAGATACAGATCAAAACTCATGATGTGAACCGTTGGGCGGCAAATATGCTGCAGCGGCTGGAAGAAGTAACCGTTCGGCGAATAACGAACGCGGCAAGGCATATCGACCCTTTTTCGCGAGCCAGTTTACTGGCGTATTATACAGCAGCATCCGAACGACTGCTGCTGTTGGATTATGATGGCACATTATCACCATTCACTGCAAGGCCTGAACAGGCACTACCATCGCCTGAATTACTTATGCTGCTGACACAATTAGGTAAACATACCAATACTGACGTTTATATTGTTAGTGGAAGAGATAGCGCCAGCCTGGAAAACTGGCTTGGCCATTTACCTATCGGCCTGGTAGCAGAACATGGCGCGAAGGTTAAAAAGATAGGTCATGATTGGTCAGTTATAGCTGATGACCTGAAAGCCTTCTGGCCGCAGGTAGAAAAGCTGATGGCTGCTTATGTTTCCAAATGCCCGGGGTCATTTATGGAGGAAAAAGAATTTTCCCGGGCTTGGCATTACCGGGAAACAGAGCCTTTTCATGGCGGTGTAAAGGCGGCCGAACTTTACCGGGAATTACTGGACTGTATAGGCCCTTTACCTTTGCAGGTTCTCAACGGACATAAGGTGATAGAAGTACGCAGTCGATTGGTGGATAAAGGAAAGGCCGTTACCGGGCTTCTTAAGGGTGCCAAATACGACTTTATTTTATGTGTAGGGGATGATGAAACCGACGAAGATATGTTTAGGGCTACGGCGGGTATACGAGGGGCATTTACTATTAAGATTGGCGAACAGCCGTCGCTGGCAACATACCGGCTACACACGCCCTATCAGGTGCATACCCTGCTTGAAAACATCATAAACAGCCCTGAACCGAGGCGAAGTGCCCGTTAAAGCCTTAGGCAAAGACCGTTTTTCAGGGTAAAACCGGACATTATTCGTCCGGTTTTGATACACCATTTATTTAAACCTGTCCGTTAACACTTTATCTGTTAATGTTTATAGATTTGGACCAATGATTGGCTGATCAATTTGCTTGAAACCGTATAGATTTCATATCACCCTATATGACGTCGGGTTTTGGGATGCAGTACACCAGCCTCACTTTCATGCTGCTTTTAGGGTTCGCCAAAAAAGCCGATCGATCAGCGAACCGGTTTTTGGCCCTGGCATTGGCAGTTGCTCTTTTGTGGATTGCCCGGGTGTTGGCAATTGATATTCGCCTGTGGGCCTATGATCCTTTTTGGAGTCGGCTACAGCGTAAGTACTTGGTGCCAATGCAGGCAATATCGTTTACCTGTTTTCAAAAGAATTTATACTGCTCATCGGAATTGCCTTTGTGGTTGCAGTCCCTATAGCCTGGTATTACATGCACCAATGGTTGCAGGCATATGTGTATCGGATCAATATCAATTGGTGGATATTTGCCGTAAGCGGACTTGTTGCCTTAATTATTGCACTTGCAACAATTGGCATCAAGGCAATAAAAGCAGCAATAGCAATCCCGGTGCAGAGCTTGAGAAGCGAATAACCGATTGCAAGCGTCCAATGATATCCAAAATACTTATCTTAGTTTGTAAATTATATCAAGGTTATGAAACACGTCCACGTTATTTTACTATTTTTTTGCGGTTTGTTACCTGTTGCACTCTTCGCTCAGGTTCCTCCGAAAGGCGGTTCGTTTTCTGATATCAGATTTATAGAGGGCCACTGGAAAGCTTTGACAGCCGAAGGGCGCTTAATTGAGGCTGTTTGGTTGGGCTTTGAAGGTGATAACATGTTGGGTTTCATGCGCATGATGAACGGCAACAAAGCCGATCTGTATGAGATGTTGGCCTATGAACAATCTGACCAGGGTTTGGTATCGTTGGTAAAGCATTTTAAACCGGGCTTACTAGGGCAAGAAGAAAAGGATAATCCCAACCGTTACATTTTTCTGGAAGCAAGCAAGGACCGCGCAGTATTTCAGAATACGAGCGGCGATCTGCGTATCCTTTATGAAAAGCGCTCTGACGATCAGTTTGCTATAGCCCGTGGTAATAAGGAAAATGATAAATGGGTTTTTAAGGATCTGTTTGTATTTAATAAAGTAAAATAGTACCCGGCTGTCTCCGGCATTAGCAAATCAATTGTTATATTGATATTAACATAAGTCGCAATTAACCCCTTAACTTGTCGTTTTTGCACGTTTGCGCGTATTTGACATTGCCGTACTTTTGAATAAACTAATCAAAAAACAATTATGGCAACTCAAATTTTTGTAAACCTACCGGTTAAAGACCTCAACAGATCTGTAGAGTTTTTTACCAAACTTGGGTATACTTTTAACCCACAATTTACCGACGAGAAAGCAACCTGCATGATCATCAGCGATACCATTTACGTAATGCTCCTGACAGTGCCTTTCTTCCAGACTTTTACTAAAAAAGAAATTATTGACGCCCACAAAGCGATCGAGTGCTCTATTGCCTTATCTGCCGAGAGTAAAGATGCCGTTAACGTAATGGTAGACAAGGCAGCAGCAGCGGGGGCCACAATACCTAATCCGGCCACCGACTACGGTTTTATGTACCAACACAGCTTTGAAGATCTTGATGGCCACCATTGGGAATTTATATGGATGGATCCAAACGGTATTCCTGAGCATCAGGGGTAAAAGAGCAAAGTTTATTATTACAATTTTCGAAGACAATTAATTCTGACGGATAGATAGTGGGATATTCTATCAAGTATTAGTTTATTTGACTTAAATAATTGATGAAAAATTGCCGTAAAAACAAAGCCCTGTCTTATACAAGGCAGGGCTTTGTTAATACCTGACTAATATATTTGGCTGTTAGTTATCAATACCCCATCGCTCGTTCGGTTTTGGCCCCATAACTAATATCAATGATCCGCCTTTTAATAGCTCGGAAGCGGGGAATTTGAACGATTTCAATATTTTACCATTTAACACAGCGCTTTGCACATACATGTTAGTGCGCGATGCATTTTTAGCCTCGATTGTAAACTTTTTACCGCGGCCAAACCGCTGACCCAGATCAATCTCGATTTTTTGATATAACGGGCTTGCTATCTCATAAATAGGCTTTTCGCGTGCGCCCCCATCCATTTGGAAAAGGCCCATGCTCGACATCACCAGCCAGGCGCTCATCTGGCCCTGATCCTCGTCACCCAGCCAGGCGTTACCTACGCCATAGCCATAATAACGATCTATGATAGAGCGGCTCCATTTTTGGGTTGACCAAGGTTTGCCTGCCCAGTTAAACAGGAATGGAAAGTGCATGGATTGCTGATTACCTTGTACCACCGGATAATCCCAATACTGGTCGTTCATGCCGTTGTAGCGCCATGGTTCGCTTACTTTAAAGCCCCACTCTAGGCGATCGATGAATTTTTTCTTGCCAATATAACTGATCAGCGACGGCACATCCTGCGGAACGAAGAAAGTTAGCTGCCAGGCATTGCCCTCCACATATTCTTCATTGTGTCCGCTGCGGAAAGGGTCAAAATTTGGCGTAAAATGCCCGTTTGCCAGTTTCATGTGGCTGTAACCGGCCGTATCGATGGCATGTTTCCACCAGTACCCGCGAGTGTTAAACTTTTTGTAAATATCAGTTTTTCCTAGCGATTTCGCTAACTGCCCAACGGTCCAATCATCAAACGAATACTCCATTGTATTAGAGAACCGACCGCTATCAGATGGCACATATTCATGTTTCATATATTCTGCCAGATCTTCGTTTCCGGCGAAACCGGTGAATACTTTTTGAGCCGGGGTGGTTTGCATTTTAACAGCGGCTTCCAATACATGATTAGCATCAAACCCGGTGATACCCATTTGATGAGCGGATACCAGCAAAGGGATCTCATGCTCGGCCACCATAACGGGAATATAATTCATACCCGCCGGGCCTTTTGCTAACCAACCGTTGGCATCGTACATAGCCAATTGAGAGTTTACCCAGCGTTTGCTCCATTCGGGAGTAATTAAATTCCAAACCTGATTCAGATTCCAGAATGTGTTCCAAAATGCATCGCAACCCAAAGCGACATCGTCTTTATCTTTCAATTGATGCACCTTACTGTCGGTTCCGCGCCATTGTCCGTTTACATCGCTCCAGGTATTACGGCTGGCAGTTGAGCGATACATGGCGTTGTAAAAGCGCACTTTTTCTAAGCGGTTAGTCGAAGTAATCTTTACTCTGTTAAAAATATCGTTCCAGGTGTTTACCTGATTTTGCCGAATAGCATCATAGCTCCAGCCAAATTTGTCTTTGATTTCCGTCTTTAAATTTAATCTGGCATTCTCTAAACTAACTACAGAGATGCCTGAACGTACTTGCACCATCGAATGTGCCCTGGTATCAAAGTTTAACCAGATGCCGGCATTTCTGATATCCTTGGCCGAGTAAGTGTTGCCGCTAAGCATTTTCTTATCTGCCCAACCACCAATACCTGTTATGGGTTGGTCAACCTCAATTACAAAGTACACAGTGTAATCCTGATCCGCCTGGTTGCTCCATACGCCTCTGGAATATTGATGTGCGTAACCTTCAATGCTTTTATCGCCTACCTTAGTTACTTTAATTTCTTTGAGCACATAGTCATATTCTGTGGGGATGTGCAGATCAATTAATATGCGCGAGCTATCTCTATCCTTAGGAAACGTAAAACGTTCAAATCCGCAACGGGTAGTGGCTGTTACTTCGGCTTTGATGTTGTAGTCGGTTAGTTTTACCTTGTACTCGCCTATTGGAGCTTCTTCGCTGCGCTTATCAATCCGTGAAGCAAAACCTGAGCCGGGTTTCAACTCATCGCCCGGGGTGGTTTTTAAATGGCCGTTAGTAGCCATGATTCCCAAACCACCCATAGTCCACTCGTGAATGTGGCTAAACATGCTAACCGTTTCAAAAGATGGCTCATAACCCGCCTGCCACCCCGCATTCTGATTATCGGGACTCATTTTTACCATACTAAAAGGCATCCATGGGCCGGGTGCTATCATCCATCGCGAGTGAGCAGTACCTATGCGGGTATCCACATAATCGGCCAGCGTTTGCAGTTTTTGTTTAGAGCGGATAACTTTACCAGTCTGTACTACCTTGCCATTTTCTAAAATGCGGTAGTTGCTGGTTCTGGTAGCAGCAACAGCTGGCATAGGAGCTTCGAAATCATAATTGCCTTTCTCTACTATTTCTTTAAAAATAGTTTTGCCATCAAGCTCAACACTTAAAGTTGGGTTGCCTGTTAAGTGTTCGGTGTTTATCAACAGTGGCTGTACGCGCGACGCGCCGGTTTGTAATTCGTAATCAGCTGCCTCAACATCACGGACATATAGTTGACCGGGCATTTGTAAATTATCTGCCGGGCCTTCTAAGCTTACATCATCAAATTTTATCCATGATCCCTGCAGTATGGTGATCATTACCGTATTGCCGCCTTTTTTTAGGGTGCTTGCGCTAACAGGAATTTCCAGCGTATGTGGAGTAGCTTTTGATGCATCGCCTGTCAAAGCTGCCGAGTCGATGTAGGGCTCATTCAGTCGTGGATGTGGTTGTTTGGTTAAATCGTAGCCAGCCGCTTCTAACTGAAATTTATGATCAGCGTTATTAACGCTGACTTTTAATAGCGGAAGGAATTTTTTAGCAAAATCGGCCAGCTTGATCACCAATTTATAATTGCCTTTAGCCGGTACTTCTTTTAACGAAAAAAGTATATTCACCTGGTTTGTACGCCAGCCCGATGTTGGCCAGGTGCCACCCCAGGTATCCGCAGGGCCCGCCAAAACATAAGGAAAATCCTGATCGGTTTTGGAATGCCCTATCAAATAAAACTTGTCTTCGAATCCGAAATCGCGCTCAACAAATTTTTTAAAGCCATCTGGCGCCATTGCAAATTCGTTAGCCGAACCGTCGGCTTTACCAATTTGCCAGATGGTATTAACGGCTTTTTGCGCAAATGACTGCGTAACGCCGGTAAGCGCCAGGCAAGCCAGTAAAAATATTTTTTTCATGCGGTTTATTGTATGGAGTTGGCGCGGTCTTAACCGCTGTATATAAAAGTAACCTTATATGTCAAACATATACAAAAAATTGTTATGTTCAAATGTACATACAAATAAAAATGATTTGAAAACATCTATTTGATATGTTTGGTCACTTTGACTCCGAACAGAAATCTGAACCAAAATCATCTTAAAAATTCCCTTGTTTTGTCGATCAAACAGTCCTTAAAATAAAAAGTGCAGCCCTATCGGAAACTCGAACCGCTTGATAGAAAAATATGGGAAGATTATCAACAATTTTAATAATTCAAGCCCATTTTCGGGACTTTCAAAAATGGCTATCCAGCATCTCTCTTTCGCCTGAGCCCGGGCTCGAATCAGATTTAAAGTTTATAAGATAACGTTGTTAAGAACTGGCGCGGAGGAATCGGGGTAATACTGTAATTATCATGTATTAAGTAGTTCATCGTATTGGTTACATTAGTCACACTCGCCAGCAGAGAAATCTTTTTATAGGTGTACCCGGCTGAAAGATCAAGCGTGGTAAACCCCTTAACCGGAATGAGACGGCTGTAAGCCTGTGCCTGACCGACTTTATTGTTATATCCTGCCATTCTGTTTCCTGTATAAAATGCGGTTGCGCCAACTTTAAATTTTTTAAGGGATGGATTAGTAAATGTATAAAACAGGGTTGCATTTGCGGTGCTTACGGGGCTTATCACCAAACGTTCTCCCAATATAGGCGATTCTTTTAAACCTGTAGTTTTGGTATACCGTGCATTGTTATAAGAATAACCAGTGATAAAGTAAAAATTCTTTGAAAAGTGGCCTATTATATCAATATCAAAACCATCACTGGTCGTTTCTCCGCTAAATGTTTTAACGGTATTATCGCTGTTAACGGTTCCATCGGCTTTAATAGGCGATACTACAGCCAGGTTACTGTTGATGATACGGTATATACTCACATTGGTAATGATTTTACCATCGAACAATTCGTTTTTTGAGCCGATTTCATATTGGTTCAGCAGGGATGGTTTAAGTCCCTGCCCTGTATTAACATCTGTACCGGTATTAACTATAAAATTATTGCTGTAGCTTACATATACCGAACTCGTACTGATGGGTTGATAGATAAACGCCAGTTTGGGTGAAAATGCGCGGTCGTATTTCGTTATAGCGGTTCCTGCGCCAAAGGTTTGTTTTACCAGGTATTGAATATTGGTTTGATCGGTTTCCTGCCATGACCATCTTATGCCCGTCAGCATCTTAATTTTATCTGTAAAGCTTATCAAATCCTGAGCGTAAGTGCCCAAACGATAAACAGGCGCTGTAATACGTGAGGTATCTACTGCCGTCGGAATATCGGTACGTTGAATGTATTTATTGAGGTCGATGGTATTAATCTTGTCGTAAATATATGTGCTGATATACTGGCCCGCAACACTGTAACCATTGGTAACATTTACTACTTTGGCGACATCAGTTCCTACCAATACTTGATGGCTTACCGATCCGGTTTTAAATTTCCCCGTTAAATTAATCTGACCGGTGTGTTCGTTTTCTTTGGTGTTTGCACGGGCCAGGCCCCTGTTCCATTCGCCTGTCGCACTTACGGTATTGGGCAGGCTCGCCTGGTACGAATCGATATCGGTTCTCTGCCCGGATATGATGGCGTTTAAATGCCAGTTGTCATTAAACTGGTGGTTCAAAGCTGCCATTCCCGAAAACTGGTTCATTTGACTATAGGCCCATGAGGTATTTATGTACTGTGAACGCGGCACCATCGTAGGAATGGCCCGGCCATTATTTAAAGACCCAATGCCGAAATCAGGCGTCAAGCTCTCACTCAAATAATCGCCTGTAACCAGCAAAGTGGTTTTTTTACCGAGGTTAAATGATAAAGAAGGGTTTACATATTTTCTTATGTTGTACACATGATTGCGATAGCTGCCGTTGTTTTCGTAAACACCGATGAACCGGAAGGCTGAATTTGGCTGATTGGCCCGTAAATATCCACACCTGGTTTAAACAGATTGTAACTTCCGTACCGCAGGGAAACCTCGCCGCCGCTTTCAAACTGGGGTTTTTTAGTAACCATATTAATGATAAGGCCGCTGGATACGTTGCCATAAAGCAACGCAGCGCTTCCTTTCAATACTTCTACAGACTCCAGGGTACTTGCCTCAGGAAAACCGGCCGTATTAGTTAGTACCCCGTCCTTAAAAATACTGCCTGAAGCACCTGTAATGCCGATGCTATATCCCCGCGCTGAAAATGTTTCGCCCACGCCGCCCCGCGTTTGTGTCAACGAAACGCCGCTTACATTTTTAATTGCCTCACCTAATCTATTTATTTGCTGGTCCTCAATAACCTGGTGGCCTACCGTTCCGGTACTTTGAGGAAGATCGAGAGCCCGGATGTTCGCCTTGTCTATTGAAACAGGCCTGGGCGATCTATTGGCATTAATAATTACCTCGTTTAGCGTCGAGAAGCTTTCTGTTAATACAAAATCAACTGTCGTTGTTTTTGACACCATCACGGTAACAGGCCTTTCGGCGCTTTTGGTGCTAACAAATGAAACAACAAGAGTGTAATTACCGGGCTTAATATTGCTGATGGTATACCTACCCTCATCTGTTGTGCTGGCTGCCCGGTTTAATTCTTTAATGGATACCGTTACAAATGCTGCCGGTTGGCCATCAGAGGTTTTAACTGTTCCGGAAATTTTGCCGTCCGCCAGATCATCATCCGCCCTAATAACATTGCAGAAAATTAAAAGTAAAATAACAACGTTAAGGATTGGCAAAAGTTCAAATGTTGGAACAACTCAGTTAGTCTGTGTGATAGGCAGTAAGTTAGGAACGAAAAAAACCGGACAAAACTTGATTTGAAGTCTGTCCGGTTTGGTGGTCCAAAGCCCCCAATTATCGAACCTTTATATTGATGATCTGCTTAAAATTATAGACTTTATAAATTCCAGCCCATCAATTATAAGTGAATTATATTCCAGTTTACCGGCTCCTAAGTTAAATTCTTGATTATATACACAGTAAGTATCTAACCGCATTAAAGTTACTTTAAAATAGATGATGAATGCTAAGCTTAAACTGCCGAGATCAATGAAAATTGACAAAGCAAAAAGGATATGTAAGTTATACAGTACAGGTGAATATACCATAGCTACATGCTGCAAAGCTGAGGGAATTGAGTATAACACTTTCCAAGGCTGGGCACAGCCCAACTTAAGCGAAGAAGATATAAAAAATGAAGGTTATAGGCGTGGATTTGTCCACGAAGTCCACGTTCTATATAAAAAGGCTTTAATCAATAATGAAATAAACTTCAAGGCATTGCTGAGAGATGCAGCCAGAGAAGGACTATTGGATAGGGCAAGAGGCACCGTACATACCGAAACTCATTTAAAAGTTAAATATGATTCGAATGGGAATGCAATAAGCACCGTTATTAGAAAAATCGAAAAGTATTTACCCCCTGATACAAATATTTTAATCTTTCTTGCAAATTGCTTGAGAATCTTTGAGTATCATGATGATCGCTTGAATTGCGTAATTGATTTGTAGTTTGATTTAGAAAGCAAGTTCTGCAATTTTGATAAAAATAACGCATGATAACTTCCACAGATCATTTTAAACCGCAGCGTGACATCATTGCTGATTTATTACTTACTGAAGGCCAGCAACCCAGGACGACATATTTCTGCCATAAAAACCACCTTTATAAACCAACAAAAGAGGAATTGAGTGATTGGTATATCAACAATTTTGCATCATTCCCATTATACACTTCTGAGAAAAACGATGGGGTGGCTATTAGTAACTCTTTTCAGCGCAAGTATCGAAAATACCATGAATTGGAGGAATTAAA
This sequence comes from Mucilaginibacter panaciglaebae, assembly GCF_039539265.1. Taxonomy (NCBI): domain Bacteria; kingdom Pseudomonadati; phylum Bacteroidota; class Sphingobacteriia; order Sphingobacteriales; family Sphingobacteriaceae; genus Mucilaginibacter; species Mucilaginibacter panaciglaebae. The sequence continues at coordinate 134,183 of NZ_BAABCV010000009.1, read as the reverse complement.
TGACACACAAACCGAGCACAGGAAAGAACTTGACGGGTTAGAACGAGATAGTATCTTGTTGGATTTAGGTGAATATATCGATGAGTGGATCGATAATATATTTCTTGATTTTGCAAAAGCAATTACAGCCCTTAAAAATGGTCCCGTGTTCGCTTGTATCAATGATGACCTAATTATTATGAAGAATCTGGTTAACTTCTACATCGACATTAGGAAAGAGGAAGATACCCAGCTAAATTTTTTCAATAATGTTTTTATCCCCAAAGCAGTTGCGGATCAGATGACCGAAATATTAATTGCTCTATTAACTGACCGGATAAAAATGCACGAACCAACTTATTATACATCTAAATCTACGCCAACTCACCTCATTAATCAAAGCAATTTTAAAATTAATTGGCTTGCATCCCAACAAGAATTTGCTGAATTGATACATGAATTAACCGATAAAGGTTACATTTCTTTGCCTGATATGAGTATGAGTATGCAGGCAAATAATTTGGTTAAGTTTTTTGATTTCTCTGCCTCGCAGAGAAAAGAAGGTTCCAACATTGCCAATAATATACTTACAGCATTAAAACCTATTTTTGACAAGGATGATAAAAAGGAAACATACAATTATCTCAAATCGGGTTATGTACAAAAATTTAATACGATTCCATTGTACATTCCCAAAAAAAATAAAAGGCAAAATTTATAGACCAAGCATTGGCTTAACGATTTCATATATTGGTGAGGCAAGAAGATTAGTAAATGTTCCAATACCTACATCTTTTATTATTCCACCAATACTTAATAATTGTGGTTTAATATCTTTGTCTTTTGCCAACTGCGCCACCGCATAGTTCATTTCCATAGCGAAGTCCGATCTGATTTTTTCATTAACCATTTCAATATCCTTAGTTAACAAATTAAATAATTCTTTGACTTGATCTTTTTGAGAATAATTATATTGTGTCTGAACGGAATTTTCAGAGTTCTGCTGAAATTGCACAGGTGCATTTATGTTTCCTAAGTTGATGGAATTGTTAACTATATGAGGTGTATTTGATCGGCTATTTGGCATTTTAATATCAAGCCATTTTTCAAATAACTCTATACACGCTTCACTACTTTTCCGGCTTTTCAATTTAGGCAAAATGACATATCGCATGTGTTTCAAAAAATTATCGTGGCCATGTGAATTTTCTGAAAGATAAAAATCATAATGATGATTTATTACTTTATCGATATCATAAACGGGTTTCCATTTATTAAGTTTATAGGCGAATTGATCATCATAATCCTCCGGCACCGTGTCTGTATAAATAGCGTTGCTTTCATAAGATCGCCCTCCCCAGTCGTTCCTACTTGGCCTTCCAACCATAGCCATTATGCGTTGATTGCCTAAATTATTTAATGGTAACGCTTCTGGCGGAAGATTCTCACTTGTACTGATATCAAAAAAAGGGTTCATACTTAAGTTTAAGATACAAATATATCAACCACTCATTAAAAACGACTGGCTTACTTTAAAACATCAATATTCGCCAAGCGCTTTTCTGCTATTTTTAAATGTATTTCTTTATTTAATTTTCCTAAATATGCGGGGCCGTCTGAGTTCGGATAGCAAGCAACCCAAATTTCAAGCCCCACTTTTAAAGCGAGATCACAAAAACTATTTGCTTTTGTGATCCATTCTTCAGGGCCAAGCCATATATTTTCCTTTTCAGGCGAAAAATGCACCGACGCATTCCTTAATGCTTCGTAATAATCGAAAAAGGTTTTAAAAGGCTCTTTTTGCTGTGCGATATCTGTCAAATTAATTATTTGCTTTTTATCCGATCTGATAATCTGATGTATTTTTTCTATCTTTTGTTTAAGATTTAGATATGAACCTTCTTTATCCCTGTGCATCCCTCTAAGTGTTAATATTTCCTTATCGGTTAAAATTGATTTGAACCGCAATATATAATTATGTCCGATGCTATTTACAAATGACTCAATAAAGGAAAAAAAGGAAATCACCGTTAAACGGCAATAAGTAGCAACTTCATATTTAAGATCGACTAATCCTTTATAGGCATCATGGTAATTAGGGTGCGATATATTAATCCCTTGCTTACTTAATTTGTCAAAATGACTCAACAACTGTCTGTATGCTCGCTGTGCTTTCGCATAAAACACGAACGCATCTTTTAACAAAAAATCTTCCTCGATACCACCGTTTCCTTTGTGCGCGCCAATAGCTATTCGATATTGATAAGGCATATCGGAATACCATTTAAACGCAGATAAATCCATCAAATTATCAAGAAAACCGATAGTCAAACCTGTTTCAAATAATTGATCATTTTCTAAATATGCATTATTAAAAATGGTTGCAATGTTTGCAATTGAAACTTTGGGTGGAAACCTTTGTAGTATTGGACCAATCATTTCTTCGATATTCAATTCTATGTGGTCAATTTTATTTGCTATATCTATTTGAGATGAGGTGTCAAAAAACGCTTTTGTTTCAATGATCATCTCATTTGTTTCCTTATAATTTAAATTCCGGACCAAAGCCGCCATCAATTTTAAGTAAGCAAGTTTATTTTTTATCGATAAGATGCGGGGGGTTATTGATTCTGACATAGTTGAAATTAAGGGGTTCAGGCGATTAAAATTGAAAATTATATAATTTTTATTTATCTTTATATATGAATCAAGTACCTGATAAACAATTAATTACGTATTCAATTGGACATGGGAACAGAAGAATTGAAGCCTTTATCAATCTACTAAAATTAAACCAAATAGATATATTGATTGATGTTAGAAGTTTACCCTATTCCCGTTTCAGCCCTCAGTTTCGACAAGCTAATTTAAAAGCCAGCCTTAATGACGTGGAAATTACATACCTATGGTTAGGAAATGAGTTAGGTGGACGCCCTAAAGACCAATCCTTATATTGTAATGGTCAGGTTAGTTATGAGGCGATAAAACAAACGGATTTATTTAAGTCTGGTATTCAGCAAATTTTGTCATTTAGTAAATCAGGCATTAAAGTAACTTTAATGTGCAGTGAAGGTGACCAAAACAATTGCCATCGAAAACATTTAATCTCAGATGAATTACTTAAAATTGGTTTTGACGTGATTCATATTAACAAACAAGGACATCTGGAAAAACATATAATTGAAACGAAGTTAAACCTATTCAGCTGAGTAGGTTTTTTTTATAACTGAATAGTTTACAAAACATAAACCACCATTTATAAAATGTAAATCAATGAACAAAGAACAAACATATGTAGCTTATTACAGGGTTAGTACACAAAAGCAGGGTAATTCAGGCTTGGGTCTTGAATCTCAACGCACATCGGTTTTAACATTTTTACAAGGCATAGAGCCCCTACAAGAGTTTACTGACATAGAATCTGGAACGAGCAAAGGAAATTATCGAGAGGCTCTCCAACATGCTATAATAGCTTCTAAAGCAAATAATAGTATTTTAGTTATTGCTAAACTTGATCGGCTGGCAAGAAATGTACGCTTCATCACGAGTCTGATGGAAAGCGGTATTGATTTTATTGCCTGTGATATGCCAACAGCCAATAAATTCACAATACACATTTTTGCTGCGTTAGCAGAGCAAGAAGCCGAGATGATCAGTCATCGCACCAAACTGGCATTACAGGAAAAGAAACGCTTAGGATATAAGTTGGGTAAGCCTGAAAACTTAACTATTGAGGCGAAACTTAAAGGCATTGTTGCAAAAAAACGAAATGCCGTATCTAATGAGAATAACCGCAAAGCTGGTGCTTTAATAGTTTCAATGAAAAATGGCGGAAAATCTTTCGCCTTTATAGCGAAAGAATTAAATACATTAGGGTTCAAAACTCGTAAGGACTGTGTATTCCATGTGGTACAAGTTCAAAGACTATATGATAGATACAATAAAACGGCTTAGTTTCGCGATATGACAAAAAAGGATTTACTTTTGAATAAAACAAAAATGACATGTAGATAAATACAAATCCCGTTTAATCGGTAAAAATATAGCGTTTAGAAATTCTTGTAGCTGAAAACTGGTAATTTAAAGAATACAAAGAATGAACTGGATGCTCACGTCACAGCTTGGGCTTAGTTTGTTTTGTATTCAGGTATACCAGTACCTCAGCTACGGACAACTAATGTCCCACGCTGCTTTTTTATAGTAAGTTATTAGGGGCAGATAACATAACCTTAACTTTTATAAAAATGAAATCTCAATCAGACCTACCGCCAGTGTTTCAGAGAATGCTTGAAGAGCAAAAACTTCAAAAGAAAAAAGCGAAAAAAAGGATGTTATGGATAATAGGCATTGCTGCCTTCGTAATCATCGCTGCGCTTAGTGACCAAGGCTCACACCCTAAAGTAAAAAAAGAGCAACCGCATATAAATGATAAAATTGAAAAACATACACCCCAAGAAAGTTTAACAACAGATTCTATTAATGCCGATGGAACGGTAACTGTTACAGAGGAATCGGCAGAAGATCGTCAGGAAAAAATTAAATATCAATTTAGTCCTTGGAGTGGGGCTCACATAAAACTCGAACGCTATATAAAAGGAAACATGAATGACCCGGACAGTTATGAACATATAGAAACTACGTATTCCGACAAAGGATCGTATTTGATTGTAGTAACAAAGTTCCGTGGCAAAAATTCTTTTGGCGGTAAAGTCATTAATTATGTAAAAGCAAAGGTTGATTTAGACGGTAATGTAATCAAGATAATCGATAACGAATAAAATTAGAACATATACCAAATATAATCGTACTTTCACTATCATCTTTGCAAGATGATATATTTGCATTTTATGCCTATTTTAATGAATAAAAGAGCGATCAACCGATTAAAAGCCGTTTTAGCCGAGAAGGGTCAAACAAATAAGTGGCTTGCCGAACAATTGGAAAAAAATGAAACAACAATATCTCGATGGTGCACTAATGAAGTACAGCCATCGATGGATAATCTCGTGATTATCGCTAAGCTCTTAGGTGTGGATGTAAGAGAATTAATTATCTCAACTAAAGAGCCAAAGTAATGATGAACGTCGAAATAAAAGGGAATAAAATATTTGTTCCGTTAAAAAATATATGGGTAGACAACACCCCTGAAGAAAATTTAAAACAAGATTTCATCTGTAGATTAGTAAATACCTACGGTTATGAGATCAACCAATTAGGACAGGATGTTGACGTTAAAAAAAGGTATAAAGCTGATATTGCCATTTGGCGGTCGGAAGAGGATAAGTTGAAGAGTTCTATACCTTCCATAATCATTACAGTAGAATGTAAAGCAGAACATATTAAAATAAAAGAATCTGATTATTCTATGGGATATAATCTTGCTTCTCTTGTAAATGCAAATTTTTTCATAGCGCACAATTTAAAAGAAACTAAAATATTTCATATTGTTAAAGACAATGCGCCACAGAAGTTAGAAAAACTCACAGAAATACCCAAAGCTGATGATCTGTTTGATGAGAAAAAAATTAACAAGTATATTAAGGAAAATAAAACTTTCACAAGAGATCAATTTTCAAAATTACTTTCCAGATGCCATAATATTATACGAAATAATGACAAGTTGTCTCCAGAAGCAGCCTTTGATGAAATAAGCAAAGTGCTATTTATGAAAATAATGTTTGAGCGTGAATCGAAAGAAGAGATGATTTTTTCAAAAGAAAAGTTTATTGCCGATGAAAAGCATTACGAGGCGCTAATTCGCCCTGAAGTAAAAAAAGAAAGCCCGTCATTAGATCAAGATTATATGCAGGTGTTGTTCAGCAAAACAAAAAGTAAATTTGAAAATGATGGAATATTTGAACAAAAAGATCAAATACGAATAAAGAGAAATAGTTTTGAGATGATCGTTGAAGAATTAGAAGCATTCAATCTTTCTGACACATCCGATGACGTAAAAGGAATAGCTTTCGAACAGTTTTTAGGTAAAACTTTTAGAGGTGAGTTAGGGCAATTTTTTACACCTCGAACTGTGGTTGATTATATGGTTGAAATTCTTGATCCTAACGAGACAGAAAAAATTTGTGACCCTTGTTGTGGGAGTGGTGGATTTTTAATTACTGCTTTTGAATATGTAAGAAATAAAATAGACGAAGATATTAGGAAACAGATAAAATCCATAAAAGACACTTATTATGATGATGATTACAAAAATGGGACTACAGAAGATCAAAAAAGAATTGATAAAACAGTACAAGGAATAATTGATAAATTAAATCATGAATTTGATATTTCCAATCCCCTAAGTCGATATCATGTTTTATCACACAATTGCATTTTTGGAACAGATGCCAATCCAAGAATGGCAAGAACTGCCAAAATGAACATGATAATGCATGGAGATGGTCATGGAGGTGTTCATCATAATGACGGATTGTTAAATGTTAATGGAATTTTCGAAAACAGATTTGATGTAATTTTTACCAATCCGCCTTTTGGTAGCAGAGTAGAAAAATCGCTGAAAATAACGGAAGGAGATAGATTCACTGATGCAACGAGAATTGAGAAGTACCAAAAACAATATGGGGCAGCATACGACCACGCATTAAAACAGATAAATGACAATATTGGAAAATCAGTATTAGATTTATATGAAACTGGCAGTATGAGCACTCTCACTGAAGTCTTATTCATTGAAAGGTGTCTGAATTTATTGAAACCGGGAGGTAGAATGGGAATTGTTTTACCTGAGGGTTTATTAAACAATACAAACCTTCAACGGATAAGAGACTATATTGAAAGTAAAGCAAAAATACTCTTAATAACATCTATTCCCCAAGATGTTTTTATAGCAAGTGGGGCAATGGTCAAGCCAAGCTTATTATTCTTTAAAAAATTCACAGATGATGAAGCAAAACAATGGGAGGATATTTCCAACAATGCGACAATAGCCGTTAATAGAAAACATAATCCTCGAATCAATCTGATATCTGAAAAACTTAGTTTAAAAGGAAAGGATGCTTTGCCTAAAGAGGAAAAGAGCGTATTGAGATTAGAACTAAAACAACTTGAAGACATTATTGCGAATGAAATAAAGGAGCAGATCAAAAAAGAGTTTAATTACGAAATACCTATTGCAGAAGTTGAGAAGGCGGGAATAAGTAGTATTGGATCACCTATTGATAACGAGTTAGAACCATTAGCCAAAGAATTTAAATTATATAGGACAAATAATAAATTATGGCGGGAAAAATCTACTACCATTAACTACCAGATTTTAAAAGATGAAAATGTTTGTAGGATACCTATTATTGATAATCTGCCAGTAGATTCTAAACCACAAATATTTTATGCTCTATAAAAGAGAGGGAGAATGAATTTAGAAGTCGATTATCAATATTTAAAATTCAGCCAGCTCGAAAACACTACTTTTTGGGACTATTATACGTTAAGCAATACTAATGTAATTGCATCCCTGTATCCGTTGGTGAAGTTGCGCGATGTACTTGTTCAAAGGAAAACATCAATTATAATTGATGACAATAAATTATACAAAAGGTGCCGCGTTCAAATTAGGGCGCGAGGTGTTGCCTTAAGAGATGAGGTATTTGGATCAGAAATTAAGATCAAAAAACAGCAAGTTTGTAAAACTGATGATTTTTTAGTTGCTGAAATTGATGCAAAAGTAGGCGGGTATGGTATAATACCTGAAAACTTAGAAGGCGCAATCGTGAGTAGCCACTATTTTTTATTTGAAATCGACCGAGCCAAATTATCTCCTGAATATCTCGGCATAATTATAAAACAAGAACAGTTTTCAAGACAAATCAAATCGACTGGAAGTACAAATTATGCGGCGATACGCCCTTATCATGTTCTGGGCTATGAAATTCCTTTACCGCCGCTAACAGAACAGGTGAAGATTGTTTCAGATTATTACAAAGCAATCAATCAATCCAAGCAAATAAATGAAAGGATAACCCAGTTAGAAATTGGAATAAAAGAATATATATTTAAAGAATTGGGACTCAATAATTCTTCTGGACGATTAAGAAAAAAGGGGCTTCAAGTCGTTTTATTTAATTCAATATCTGAATGGGGGTTAGATAAAATTATCTCTTCATCAAATAACCACTCTAAGCACTTTAATGTCGTGTCTATTTCAAATAGGCCGGACATTGCGGTTAATATATTCCGGGGCAAAAGTCCCCGATATAGCTCCAAAACGGGTGCATTTATACTTAATCAAAAATGTAATAGGTGGAATGAGATAGACTTGCAGTTTTCTAAAACAGTAGACAAAACATGGTTTGATTCTATTGATAAGGAAATCTTAACCAGAGTAGGAGATGTTTTGATAAATTCTACCGGGGAGGGTACAATTGGAAGGGCAAGTTATATCACAGAAAATCATCAAGGCTTATTATATGATAGCCATATACTTTTATTGAGATTAAATGTGTCGGTTATAGACCCAGAATTATTTGTTGAATTATTCAATAGCAGTTATGGACAGAACCAAGTTAACGATATCAAGTCTGCTCAAGCGACTAAACAAACTGAATTGGGTATTTCTAATTTAAAAAAGGTTTTTATCCCTTTACCAGAATCATTAGAATTTCAAAAAACGATGGTGACTCATATAAAGAATATCAGAACTCAAATTTTTCAATTAAAATCTAAAAGTGACACTATTGAAATGATAGCCAAGAGTGAATTTCAAAAAATACTATTTGCCAAATGAAAGTTAAATCTTTAAAGATCGAAGGGTATAAAAATTTAGATATTGATTTAGTACATCAATCTGATATTATCGCTTTAATTGGTAATAACGGCAGTGGAAAAAGTAACTTGCTTGAAGCATTAAGTTACATTTTTAGAAGTCTGTATAGGTCGAATGAAAATGTTTCGTTTGATTATTACGTAGAATACAACAATCAATCTGGTCAAAACATAAAAATTGACAAGAAAAAGTCCAAGCTTACTTTTCATGTTGATGATAACGTTGTTATATCGATTTCAGAATATTTACCCAAAAAAGTTGTTGCTATTTATAGTGGTGAAGAAGATAGGCTTTGGGCCAAATGTTTTTTCCCTTTTTATGACGACTTCATAAAAACCATCAATAAATCTAAGAATATAGGCATTTCACAATCATTGAATCAAATGCCACAAATGCTGTATTTAAATAAATACTATTGGTCCATATCCCTTCTTAGCCTGGCTCTTTCTGACTTGGACGACAATAAAAATTTTGTGAAAAAAGCATTAAAAATTGATCAAATAAATAAAATAAAATTTGAGTACGAGAAGTCCAATTATGCGGAGTATAACGATAATGTGGTATTGGATTTTGTTAAAAAAATTGACATTAAATCTGAATATACTCTCACAGAATTTAAAAAAATAATTGACGAAAATCAATATATACCAGATGATGTTTATAAGCTTTTATATCTGGCTTTTTCCCCAAAAAACACAAAGATCATAGATGATATAACTATAAAATTTAATGACTATTTAACAGTAGAGGATTTGAGCGAAGGAGAGAAAAAGTTATTACTTATTAAGGCGGCATTTGAATTTTCCGAACAAGAAGATAGTTTGTTTATTCTTGATGAACCAGATGCACACATACATTTAAACAATAAAGAACAAATAGTAAAAATTTTTGAACCATATAAACACAATAGGCAAATTATCTTAACAACCCATTCTCCTACGGTTACCCAATCAATGGAAGACAATAATCTTTATATGGTTAATAGTGGGAAAATAATCGAAAGAAAAAAACAAGAAATTATAGGTGATTTAACAGACGAGTTTTGGAATAAACATCAGCAAAGCACATTCTTATCAAGTAAAAAAAAGCTTATTTTATTAGTAGAAGGCAAACATGATAAAATGCACATAAGCAATGCATTTGAGATGCTAAGGAGTGATTACACAGAGGTTGATTTTGATATTTTTTCATTAGGTGGAGAAAGCAAAATACATCCTTTCATGAATGGATTATACGAAGCGAATATCCAAAATGATGTTATATACATCGGTATTTATGACAATGATTCAGCCGGGCTTGATACTTTAAACAAAGCAGGTTTTAATCGCGATGATACCAATTGCGGTTATAGGAAATTAAAAGGAGACGTGATTGCTCATGATAATTTTTTTGCATTTGCCCTCATTAAACCTGATAATCATACATCGTCATGTACGATCGAAAATATGTATTTGCCGGAGAAGTATGAAGCAGCACTACGTGAGGCTTTTGATAAATCGATTGGTAATTATGGGAATAAATCAATCGATGATATAAATAAAAAAATTAAAGAAGATTCGAAGAATATTTTAGCTGAAAATTCAAAGTCTTTCTCGAAAAGTGATTTCCAGAACTTCCCTAAACTTTTTGATTTAATAACAAAAATTAAAAAAACTCACGCAGCTAAAATTCCTGCTAAAAACACGCAAGTAAGCAAAATAGCTACAAGGACCAACCTTGATAAGGTTGTCGCTAAGGAAAGTATACCTGAAATACACACTTTTGTAAAAAAAGAAGTTTTATCGGCAAAAAAGCAATTGTATACCGAAGATGATCACCTAACAGGTATACCACAAGAAATTTCTACACTCTATCATAAATTAAAATCTCTTATAGTTAGTTTAGATTCAGAAATTATAATTGCTCCCTTAAAAGATTATATAGCATTCAAAAAAAACAAAAATATCGTTGATGTAACTATTCTTAAAAAGTCATTGAAAATTTGGATAAATCTGAAAAAAGGGAAATTGGCAGATCCTGAAAATTTAGCGAGAGATGTTTCTAATATTGGCCATTGGGGAAATGGTGATTATGAAATACTAATAAAAGATGATACGAAGATCGAATACATTTCAGAATTGGTGACACAGGTATTGGTACATAACCAAAATAATTAAAGTGACTTTAATTTGTCCTTTGGCATCAAACTTTACTTGCCATTTTAGTCATATTATTTTAAATGCTAAGTAAAACCCTGGCTCACTTGATTGAATTTGATATTTAAAATATTTTTTTGACCTTTGTTGTGACAACGGTTAACGGCACCCACCACCCCACAGACATTACGTCACTACAACACCACAGCCACAGCCACAACGTCCCTCACTCCCACCTCAAAAGACTTAGGTGTTGTAAATCTTTGAATTTCGTTTAAAGCTGCAGTTTAATTTTTTACGACTTTGTTTTAATAGATTATTTATTGGCTTGTTATTCACACGTTAGCTTTTGTCAGTTAATGAGAGTAGTTACATACAAGTTATTCTTGCAGCTTTGGATAATGCAACGTTTGTACAATGTCAAATACAGGTGAAGCAGATAGAAAAGGTAAATTAACGTTTGAAGAGTTAAGGAAGTATCCCGGATTTGAACTGATAGAAATATCTGATGCTGAGGTAGTTATAAATAACTTATATCAATTATCTTTACTTTTTTATGAGTATTATAAATCAAATATCAGTGAATGAATAACTTAGATATTTTTAAAAGCCTACATGCAAATGATGTTCCTAAGGCAAAATCTCCTGTTTTGTCTCAATGTGCAGTAATTTATACAAGAGTATCGACTAATAAGCAAGCTATGAATAACCATAGTTTAGAAACTCAATTAATCAGATGTGAGGAGTATTGCTTACAGAATCATTTATCAATACTTAAAAAATTTGGTGCAACACATGAAAGCGCCAAAACAGATGACCGTAAGGAATTTGGTAGAATGCTCGAATATATTAGAAATTTTAATAGAAAAAAGTCAGAATATAGTGTTGGTTATATTGTTGTATTTTCTTTAGATCGTTTTTCACGAACAGGCGCGGAGGTATTTCCGATAGTTAATGAATTAAAGCATTTAGGCGTTAAAATAGTTGCTGTTACTAACCCGACTGACTCTAATACTTCGCATGGTAAATTCATGCAACAATTAGGCTTTATATTAGGTGAGTTAGATAATGATCAACGTAAAGAGAAAATAGTTGCCGGCATGAAAAACATGTTATTGAACGGTGGCTGGCCAACTAAGTCACCATTAGGATATGATAAAGTGCATGACCCCGGTAATAAGTATAAGAAAAGCGTAATAAATGAAAAAGGTCAACTTATAAAACAGGCCTTCCGATTAAAGCTTGACGGGTACAACAATACATATATTCAACTATGGTTAAAAAAACGAGGCCTCGATTTACACCGCCAAAAACTAACCGATATTTTCAAAAATCCATTTTACTGTGGTGTTAATATACATGCGGTCATTAACAATGAACCTGTAATTGGTAATCAAGAACCCATGATTACTCAGGAAGAGCATTTCAAAATCATTGGTATAAATTCAGATTTTTTAAAAACTCATAAGACGGAAGATGACCATTTTCCACTGAAGTCAACTCTGGTTTGTGGTAAATGCGGTCGAAAGTTTACAGCTTATCATATTCTTAAGAAAAAAGCTAAATATTATAAATGCAATACCATTGGCTGTAAAACCAATATTAACACAGATAAAATGCACAATTTATTTAAAGAACACTTAGACACCTTCCAAGTAAATCCGTTGCTTATAGCGCCTTTAAAACAGCAATTAACATATACTTTCGATTCTTTAAACCAGTCGCAGAAGAAAGAAGCATTAGAATTGAATAAAATAATTGTAAAACTCAGAGATGAGTTAGAAGTTGTAGAATATCGCTTTGCAACTGGTAAGATAGAGGATGAGCTATATCAAAAAGTTAAAAATAAACTATCAGCGGAAATCGCCACTTTGGATAAAGATTTCAAAAAATTAAATCGAAGCTTATCGAACCTGCACTATTATATTGATGTTGCGCTAAAATTATGTTCAAATCTTAGCTTATTGTGGTCTAAAGGCACATTATGTATAAAACAAAGGCTACAAAATCTACTATTCCCAACTGGTATACTCTTCAATAAGGATTTGTCTAATTATCGAACCTATGAAACTAACAATTTATTCAACTTAATAACCTCATTATCAGATAGCATTTTGTATGGAATAACCGGACAAATCAACTCGAAAACTGATCTGTCCGGTTTGGTAGCCCCGACGGGAATCGAACCCATATCTAAAGTTTAGGAAACTCCTATTCTATCCGTTGAACTACGGGACCTAGAGTCATCTATAGCTTGTTTTAGACAAAACTAAGAGACTAATTGTCAATCATTTAATCAGTTTAAACCTGACATTTACGCCTTGTTAAACATTAAATTAATTAGGGCAAATATATGCAAAATAATAGAGTTTTTACATGGTTTTGAGGCTCTTTTGGCGCATCTGGTGGCGCAGATTTTATAATTAAAAGTTAGATTCTATAGGTAAAATGCAACTAAACACATCTATTCTTAGTAGATACCGACAATGCTATAAGCCAATAAATAATAGTTCAATAAATATACCTTTACAATCCTGCTTTACAACAGCAGGGTTTTTCATGAACTCAAAAGGGAACAGCATTACAGTCAAGGTAAACTATGAGATTTTAAAGGATTACCATCCATTAATAACAGCTTACCATTACATATTAAAAGAAAAAAGGAAAATATCGGACATAGAGAACATTAAAGATGTTATCTCTTTCGATTATATGTCGGATGATTTGTTTGCTGGAATTAAAGACGACCTAAAACGCCTTTTCAAAGCCGAGTATAACTTAAAGAATTGGAGAAAGCATCGTGACCATTTCTTATTCCTAACCGAGCTGTTTATGAGGGATGAACAGGCTAATCACCAGTTCAAAAAGCAAAGGATAATGCAACTTAGGGAGGTGGTTGTTAAACTTGATGAGTTAAGAAAAATGGTGGATGGAAACCGAGGCCCACGTACATTATTAATTAATAATACAGTAGCCATTGACAACTATTTGACTTCTGCAAAAGTGGTCAAACTTCTACAGGAAGAACTTACAACACTTTATAATCATAATATTTTAGATGAAAGCTTACCTAAGATAAACGATAAAACCATTGACGGTGTCATTTCAGCAATAAGAAAGCCTAAACTAAAAACTATATCCTCTTATGATAAAACAGTTGGTTATTTAGCGTTTGTTTTAAAAGTATACCTTGAAGAACAAGCTGGCTTGAAAGGCATTCAAAACAACGTATTTAATAAGGTGAAAACTATTGATCTCTCTAATGAGCAAGGGCAATTCATCTATTCATATCTGCGCTTATTAAATATAATTAAACATCAAAAGACCGACCCACAAATAGTAATTAGACGTTATATTGAAAAGTTTACTAATGATATCGATTTTCACTATAACGCATTTCAGAATGAATAACTCAACTAAAAAGTTATAATGAAATGCTCACAATTTCAAAAAAATTGACCTTGTAATAAGCAAAGGGCATAAAATTTAATATGACCCAAACGCATAATTGTCAACGTTAAATTTAAAAAATCATGCCCAAAAGTCGGTTTGATAAAACAACCCAGCCCATGGTTAACCGCAACAGGTTAAGCCATGATGAAACGTACCAATCCCTGGAGAGAAATCTCCATAGCTGTCTATCCATGACAGACAGGGAATATATAAACCGTTCAGGACAGGTTTGTGTCTTTGTGGAATTCCAATTCCCAAATGGTACACGTACACTATCTATTCAAAACTCACCGGACGTTAGCAATCTGCTTAACGACTTCATGACCGCGCAAGGCGTGTTTAAAAAAGTTGATGAAGAATCAGCAAAGATTTTAAGCACCACGAATCCGCAACGAGAGAGCGAATAGATACATTACTAACTAAAGGGGCCTTTCGGCCCCTTCTTTTTTTAAATAAAATGAAAACTAAATTAATTGATTTACCCAAGGGTAAAAAGATATCTCATATAATGAATTTCTTACCCTCAAATGCCCTCATTAATAAAACAATTCCAGGATGCGGGGCAACTCATGCAGAGATTTATTGTGAACGCCACAGTCTTATAGCTTTCCCAAATGTGCCAGTAATAATAGGTAAGGTAGCAAAGGCTAACAAAGATGGATTTATAGTACTGGGTGTTTATGAAAAGACAACCCTTCAAGACGTTATCAACTATCTTAAATCTGACATTAAATATAAAAAAATATTAACTACACCAGAAGCTTATCTGAGAAAAGTAAAACCAGCTTTCATAAAATGTGGCATTAATCCCTTTACTGATTTTTATTTTTTATATGATGAATCAGAGAAAACTATACAAGATGTGGGATATAGAAATACTATAGTTGAACCTCTTGATGATTTCTTCCTATATATCAATAAAGGGTTCATATCTGCTACCCCTATTATGCCAAGCGATCCCCGGTTTACGCAAAAAAAATTTATTCGATACGTTATTAAGCCTACTTATGACTATGCCGAACCATTTAACTTACATATAAGCAA
Organism: Mucilaginibacter panaciglaebae; assembly: GCF_039539265.1. NCBI lineage: Bacteria > Pseudomonadati > Bacteroidota > Sphingobacteriia > Sphingobacteriales > Sphingobacteriaceae > Mucilaginibacter > Mucilaginibacter panaciglaebae. The sequence continues at coordinate 118,793 of NZ_BAABCV010000009.1, read as the reverse complement.
TAATGTAGTGCTATCTGTAAAAGACTATTTGGTTAACAATGAGGCAGACCATTACAGCTTCTTTATGAATTCAACAGATGGCATATATTCTTTAATTAAATATTTAGGCATCGCCTCACAATGTCAAGTTTTTTGTGCTAAGAAGAGTGTTACCAAATTGAACGCATTAGGCTTTGCAAATGCATATACCGAATTGATGCCTTTAAAGAAATACAATTTTTATACTTCGCGCTACTTTTCTGCGGTGGATATAGAGGTTGATGCAAAACCAGACGTTATCATTCTAACTGATTTGTTCTTTGCTGAACATACTATTATCGATCCCGCTACAGAAGCAATACAAATAATGGGGCGGTTTAGAAATGGAGTTAATAAAATCACTCATATTACTAACGTAAATTCTTCTATCAAACATCAAAGTCGAGAAGCGATTCAACATAATTTAAATGGTCAGTCTTCAAGCTTTTCATCGGTCAAAATGTTATACATATCTGCTGAAGAAGAAGTACAAAGAATATCGTTCAAACAGGCTCTCGAAGCGATGAGTTATGTTAAATATGTGAATAAAACCACTTACTTAACTAATCATTTTCTAATTGATAATAGACTGGATGAGGATATGGTCAAAAGTTATTATTCAAGCCGAGATAGGCTCATAGAAGCTTTCGAAAGGGTTAAAAACTTTAAACTAACCATTACGCATAGTGAGTATCCATTGTCTGACGAAGACAGATTTAAACGCACCTATCCAAAAGACAATCCCGAACTCTTTAAAACAATAGTTGAGCAAATGGAGCATTTGCATACAAATGAGTTTCCCTATCAAATTGATAACCGCAATACCGAAATAAGTAATTTAATTGATACTTACCCCGATTTGTGTAATGCATATTTTAAATTGGGTTTAGCAGCAATAAGGAAAGCAGGCTATAAACAGAAGAAAGTTAAAGCCTTATTGAAGACAAAAGATCAAAAAGATAAACCCATACCGTTCCCTGCTATTGGTGCCTTTAATAACGCTTTTAAATTTAAACTGGATTTGCCCAGTTCGACTACCGAGTTAGGAGAAATTGGCTCAAAACTTAAAAAGCAGTTTAATCTGCCGGGTAAGGTGCTTCACATTCTTCAACTTATGTTTGATGTGAGTGATAGAGAACAAAAAACCATAAACGGCAGTAGGGTTTGGACAAGAATTTTAAGTAACCCTAAATTTATCGTAGACGAATAATTATACTTATTATATTAATACTGATACATATTATTAGTACCATTCCTATAATATAGACCCCGGTATTTTAATATGGTTCACTCAACGACCAGGCTTAACAGCTTGGTCGTTTTCTTTAAATAACATCTCTCAATAATTTTATAATATAAAAATGGGTTGTGTGTTCCACGCGTCCCCCCTCTATCACGACATACCCCCCGCACTGTTTTGGATGGAAACCATTTCACGGCTCTAAATCACTTAAACCGTAGTGTCCGATATTCAAAGACTTCGTTTCTAAAGACGAATGGCCAACCCGAAAAAGCGGCTTCCATCAAAAACAAAATGCCAAAAAGGTACCATATCCGTGCATGTTTTCGGTAAATCCATCCAATAACATAATACTAGAGTATAAGCTGTTCATTAATTCACTTAACCCACAAAACTATGCAATCAAATATTCATCAAATCTTAAACCCACCTCCTCATGAGAAACAAGTTTTATTTGCCATTGATCACAAACCTTATATTGACTTACGTAACAAGAACATTGAGGTTGAAAAGGTTTACACCAACATACTCTCAGACTTACGACAAATCTTAGCCCAATTATCATTCACAGCATCACGCACCTATTTAATACAGAAATACCCCAATAAAGGCACTCTTTCACAGGACTTATACGAATTTGTTTGTCTACTTTGTAGTGTCACCCTTTACAAAAAAAACTATTGCTACCGAATTGTGTTAGAAACCGATAGCGATATTATAAAAACCGTAGGAGAGCAAGCATACAGTCAGGTGTTCCGTGTTGCTTATCGAAACACAAACTACGAGTGTACACAACATGACCTTGAGGATATTATTACAATTAACACTGACAAATGCGATCATTACACTTATTGGAAACGCAGGCTAACAGAAGACCTTAACGGCGATAGTTTAGTCGCTGTAGAAGACGCTAACACAGATTGGTAAATAAATTTTGAGTTCCGAGTGGACTCCAATTTATTTACCAATTAATCGTAATTTCGTTTATTAATCAATCAGAGCAGAATTTGGATATATAAAGAAATATTACATATAATAAGATATAAGCGTTAATCTTCGCTGTTTTACTTAAAGGAACCTAGGAAATTCAAAAACACGGTAAAAACAGATGAGTCAACGCCCAGCACGAAAGTGCAGGGTGTAAGGACTTGTTTGTTACTGTGTGGGTCTCCTAGGACCTCTTTAAGTGCAGATATGATCCCAAGCCTTGCGCTTTTGTGTTTTAACCCCACCATATAGGCTGATATGGTACTTAAACTTATTACAAATGAAATTTATCGGTTGGCTGATTTACTGGATTGTAGGATCAGCAGTAATTTACTTTATCTCATTATTTATTGAAAACTTCCAGTCAATTAATTTATGGTCGGCATTTATGCGCGGCGTACTAATAATTGGGGTTATTGCCTGGGGAGCATTTTTAGCTTGGTGGGTGAACAATGATTAGCTCATCGTCGCCAACTCGCTATCGCTCGTTTGCTCGATAGCTATTAAAGAGCTTGCGATTAATCGGCAAGCTCTTTAGTTACCTTTATATACCAATCTTTATCCTATGAAGGTATTTGCTTACGCTGACGAAACAGAATTTAATCTTAATGAAACCAATTCGTCAATAGTAGGATCAGGGATAATAATAACCGAAACCAAAATCGATCAATCTGTTATCGATGATGCAATAAACGCACTAAAAGCAGAACCACAGCATGATAAGAACGATTTAAAAACCTTATCAAAAGGATATTTCCATGCTTCATTTGACAGTGCAATCGCACATTGGCATTTATGCCAATCTATTAATAAATCAGTTAATGGTTATTTTAAATACAGTTACCATAATCAAGCTTACAGTAAAAAATCATATACAATCGAGGATTTAAACAAGAGAACATTAGAATTAGTAATTAGCCCTTTAATTGATTACAGGTTTGAAGAAGTAACCCTTATTGTTGAGGGGCGAAAACAATTCAATCAAAAACAAAGTGAATTATGGATTGAAAACCTATATAGATTACTTGAACTAACACTTTATAATCTAAATTCTTTTGTCACTTATTTTCCTAAAATAAATATCCAAGTTGCCGACAAGACTAATCCTGGTTTACAGGTTATTGACTTTATACTCTGGTCGCAAAACCGCACTCAAAATAATGATTCAAGGTGGCTAGATAAGTTAAAAGTTGTTAGAAGTGACAATCATAGAATTCAGGATAGCCCAACATTTGGAGGGAGTTATTACATTAACAAATGGATTGATTTCCCTTTGGAAAGACTAAGTTATCCTTTTCAACAGGCAATAGATACAAATCACAATGACGTTTTGAGAGCATATTTGTTGATGGAGCAAAGTATCTTGATATTAAATAATAATATTGAAAACCTGCCGGTTACTGTTGAACATTTCAAAGATAAATTGAAAGAAACAGCAAACAATATCCTTAAAGTCGGTAAGTCCTTAACAACTGAATTAATTGAACAAATAGCATCTATTTATTTGAGAATATTTGATACCCTACCAATATATGCAAAAGTAAATGAAGAGGATAAAGACACTTGGGGTGTGCTATTGTTTTCAAAACAAATAGCCGCATTAATTAGAAAACGAGGCACAATAGCAAATTCGAGGACTATAAACCATATTGCTCGTTGGAAATATACTACAGATGAAAAAGATTATAAAGATGGCTTAACGCCAATACAGAAGTTTATAACAACTACGATCGAAAGCTTAATTGAAGTAAATGATGATTAGCGTTTACTATATTTATAATCAGTTTTTAAAAGCTATAATATTTAACATTTAAAATTAGCATATAACAATGGGAACACAATTTGATGTCAGTTTTAAAGCAGCAATAACAGAGCTCAGACTAATAGATGCAAGATTAACTGTGTTAAATAGTTTAGTGGACCGCTCAAAAATCAATATTGAAGTCGATCAAACTATTGGCAACGAACTTCACACTGTGGGTTTTGCCTTTCGAGATATTACGCTTGACATAGGAACTGATAATCTTTTTATGCCCACAGATACATATACACTCAATCGATTAAATTTTTCAGACGAGATCGGGCTCATTTTAAGCAGAGAATGTTTATTCCAAGTGGCACAGAGTTACGAGATTCTAGAGACATATCTTTATAATCAAGTAGCGGATTATATCAGGTTGAATACCAACTTGCAGTTGCCTAATGATTTCAATCCACAAATGGATTTTCAAAACATACGAAAGGCTCTAAAACGAGTTAAAGACAGAGTAAACAACCGCCATTTAATAGACATCCTTAGGACAAATAACACCATTTTCCAAGCTTACGAAGTCAATAATATTTATAATTTAAACTTTAAAGAATGGTTAGATATGTTTAGTGAAACCCGTCATAGTATAACTCACTATCGCATGAAACTAAACAACTACTTAAAAGATGAAATCCCTGACTGCTTCAATAATTATTTCAAAATTAAAGTAGTCGAGGATGAAGAGTACATTTTCACAGGAGTAAATGATTGCAAAGAATTCTTACACATTCTTGCTGGATACGTTTTCTTCATTTATAAATCGGTTACCGATGGCACTTTCGGTACCAAGACTAAATTTTCTACTATTTCGCATGTGTTCCACGACCCATATTATAATTCTCCAATTATTGAAAATTAAATATTAAATAACTGTAAGATTATTGAAAATATAAAATCATTATGTCAAGAATCATATTTATTGATACATCAATATTTGAAGGCAACAACTTCTTTGAGGGGGATAGGATAAGACAGCTTTTAAAGTGGGGTAAGGAAAAGAAAGTAAAAATTTTGATGCCGATTATCACCTATAACGAATTGTTGAGCAGGGCAAGTAAAAACCTGGATGAGGTTGAGACTAAAGCCAAAAAGTTCAGAAACGAAAGTCGGATATTACGTAATTTTGCCAGTTATCGCGATTTTGTTAATAATATCGAATTAGAAGCTGCTAACAAAGAATTTAAAGACCTGCTTGATAGGCATGTAGATGTTTCTAAAATTGAAATTTTGGATTATCCGGTTATAAATATTGGTGAAGTGTTTGACAAATACTTTGCTAATCTATTCCCGTTTAGTGGGGGAGCGAAAAAACATGAATTTCCAGATGCATTTGCTATACTAACAATTGAAGAATGGTGTAGAGTTAATAATCAAAAATGTTCTTTAATATCAACGGACAAAGATTTACTCAACTACACCAGTGATTATATAGCAGATTCTTCAAGCTTAGAGCACTTTATTGATTCATTCATTAAGGAGGAAAAGAATAAAGAATTTATTCAGTTAGCGGCATCATATTACACCGAAAATGAGCAAGATTTAGAAGATCAATTGGTGAAATGGTTGCGAAATCAATTAGATAACGATATTCTATATTATACTCATTTTGAACTGGATGTCCACAATTTTGAAATTCAGTCTTGTAAAGTAAATATTTCTAATCACTTTCAATTTATCAGCATAGGTAAGGAAAGTATAGTGATTGAATCTAAAGCAAATATTACTTACAAAGTCGAAGTAGAAATAGATGATGAAAACACATTTTGGTACGATAGTGAAGATAAAGTTGGGAATTACTATGATACAACCTTTGAAATAATAAGTGACGAAACAGTTATATATTTTAAAACAGAAATCTATATACAAGATGATACTCCTGTCGATTTTGAAATTATTGAAATCAACAATGATAACGACTTAACTCTACCACGTGATTCAAGATATTATTAAATAAAAACAGTGAAGCGGGAAAAAGGGTATTCCGCTACTCCAATACTTTCAAAGCTGTCGCCAAATGTTGCGCCATTTAATAAGTCTATCGACATATTAAACTACACCGCTATCGCGATTTGTCACCCGCTTTGAATTAAGCAAAGTCGTTGCTACATATTCGCTTTCTTTGGCTTTAATAACTTTCATTTATGCTGCGCATCACTTGGTTTAATCAACCAGGTGAATGCTTGCAACATTCAATACTATTAAAGCCAATCGCTCATTATAATTTTAGCTCACCGCTTGGTCGCTGAAGGCTGCACTTCGTTTGTGTTAAACATACTATGCAGTCGCCTTTCGGCTTTCCCTGCATAGACCTTTAGCTCCATTCGCTATTGGTGAGCTGGCTAATTGGGGCTATCTTCCAAATCCCCAAACCCCTTTGGAGCGTTCCACCTATCGACTGTAAGCATAATTAAGGCTACTTTAAAGTCGCTTACAGCCGATAGCTGCAACGTACAAGCCAGACAAAATGATGCTGATATTAAATGATTTTTATATTATCAAACCACTTATCTTTGAATATGGTATCAGATATAATTGACTCTTTGTCAAGCGAAGATGATGTAACTAAACCGCTTTTAAAAACTTTAGCTTTCGCCCGAAGAATAGGGAATGATGAATTAGCGAAATGGGCTTCGAATGAGTTAAATGGATATTCTGGTGGGGAACCACTTCCGAACTATCGCTATTGTAAAACATCAGTACTTGCAGTTCTGGGGCATGGGAATAACAATATTACCCCGGAAAGCTCTTTACCAATGACGTGCTTTGATAAAGAGTTTCAACAAATGCTTATGAAGAAGCCTTTTAATGAAAGTATTGCTGGTTTAGTAGCGTTGACAAAAACATCAAATCAATATATAGGAAAAGAATTTGCAGTAGATATGTGTAGATTTCTTACAGATCAGGCACAGAAAAATGGATGCAGGTTCTCAGTTAGAAGTTGCCGTCAATTAGTTCTCATATCTGAAATCATTGGCGTTATCACTATAATAAAAACTAAACTTATGGAGTTGTTGCTTGAAGTCGAAAAAGATTATCCCTCTCTAAATCCGCTTACAGCAGATGACGATACAAAGCAGCAAATTAATACTACCGTCAATCAATATTTAGGGAATATATATAATATCAATTCATCTGGTGATGGTAATATATTAAACACAGGTGATAATAACCAAATGGGAATTAGTTAATAGCTGATTTCCATTGGGTCGACTTGTCTTATAATACGATTGGTTTGGATGACGGAAATATTTAATATATAATTGCATTACAACTTCAACCAGCACAATCATGAATTTAATTGAAATAAAGAAAAACCGCTTTCTATACCTCCAAAAAATATATGAAGAATCGGGTGGTGGGACAAATGCGGCCTTTGACATGACCGAAGTTGGCAATGAACTCGGGTTTGACTATATGTTAACTCGCAATATTGTAGACTACTTGATTAATGAAGGTTTAATTGAACCTTATGCATTAGGTGGTTCTATAAAGATTACACATTGGGGAATTAAAGAGGTTGAAGAAGCTATTGAAAACCCCAGTGAATCAACCGAGCATTTTGCGCCAATAAACACCTATAATATCAATATTCACTCGTCTGGCGAGGGGAACATTATAAACACAGGTAACGAAAATATAATTTCAATTACGACATCTTCTAATACTAAACAAATTACGGAAAAGGTTAATGAAATTATAACGGTTCTTAAAACAAACCCGAATATCCCGATAGATAGCAGAGACAATGCTATTGAAGTTTTCCAAGAACTGCTTAACGAAATGACAAATGGCATTAAACCTTCACCGTCTGTAATAGATAAAATGTTTAGTTATGGTGGATCTATTGGTTCTATTGGCTCTTTAGTAGTCGGCCTGATTCAATTATTTTCTAAGCAATAACACTTCTAGCTAGTCTCTCAAATATTTAGCACTAATTTTACTCAATCCTTACATTATGCAGAGCCTAAACGAAACTCAATCACAAAAACTTGACTTAATATTAAAGGCGTTCAATGATCAGGAATACTTGGACTCAGACGAGGTACTTTTAATTGAACCATCAGAGCGTAAAGCAAATGCCCTTATCAACGTTCTTAAAGAACGCGGATTTATTATTAGAATGGGTGATACAGAAGAAAATCTTTTACCAATGTCGATTCTATTAGAATCGTCTGCAGAACTATTTCTTGAAAACGGCGGGTTTGAAGGAGAATTAAAAAGAGCAAATCGCCATCAGGGTGGTATCGGAACGCAAATTAATATCCACTCTACGGGTCACAGTAATGTAATCAACACGGGTGATAACAATCAATTTACTATTCATAACAACTTTGAAAGGAATTTGGACGCTTTGAAAGAAAGTCTTCTTGTTAATAAAGTTACCAATGAAGATATTGAAGAAATCTCAACAATTATCGTAAATGAAGAGCCTGTAAACCAAGGCTTTGGCCCCAAAGTAAAAGGTTGGCTTACCACTATGGTTAATAAATCGATTGAAGGAACATGGGAGATAGGCCTTGCTACCGCTGGTGGTGTTTTAACTGAAATATTAAACAAATACTATGGATTATAGTTGTGGGCTGAGTTAGTCCAATCAGATTATGCTATCTAATTTAGTCTAATACTTTTGGCAAATAAGGATGCAACTCTATTCCAATTTCATCACAGATACAAAATACACCTTGTTTATACTTAGTTCCTGCAATATCTTGATAACTCAAAGAAAAGCTAACAAATCCACCTCCTTTAGGGTCAATTAAAAAATGGAATAGTAACGGAGCATCACCCTTAACCAAATGAGTTCGAGTATCTGAAAATCCCATAGGAATGAATATTTGGTCTTTTTCAGATACTATTTTTGAAATATTTAACGCATTACTACTCGTCTCATTCGATACCTCAACAGTTAATATTTTCTTGGTTTCATCCCCCGGGTGCATCATTTGTGTAGTTCCAGTATACTTCAATATCGGTTTAATACTTTCCTTAAACCGAATATTTTCAATTGTAAACAACTCATTTTGTGTCTTTTGTACCTCTTGTTGCGATCTTAACGTTTTATAAAGGTAAAACGCTGTTACAGATGTTACAGCAACCATAAACCAATCGGACACAGTACCCCAAACCTCTGCGGGTAATAGATAAATACTAAATATCATTATTAAATAATCCTATTGATTACCTGACAAGGCTATTAATAATTTGATGACATTGCTGTAAATCATAGTAATCATTGATGATTCTAATTCCTTTAGTTATATCATCATAAATAAACATTACTGGAAAACCTGCCGTAGCCATTAAGTCATCCAATTGTTGTTCCGTTTCACAGCTTTCATAAAACAGAACACTGCTAATTTCATCTCGTTGTTGAAATAAGTAATACATATATTGTGTTTAGGTGATTATAAATAAATCTACAGATATTAACTCAGATTATATATAGAGTTCATAACAGCCTTATAACAAATTCGTAGAGAATTAATTGTAAATAACCACATTAAAAATTAAAGTTCCGGCAACACCTCCCTCAACCTTTCATCATTTAATTCCCCAAGTCCGCGTAAATAGTTAAGCGTAACTATCATATTAGAATGCTGTAGCAATTGTTGCAATACATGCAAATCCTTAGTTTTCTTGTAGACATTGATAGCTGCAGTATGTCTAAAAGAATATATAGTTTGCTTAGGTTCAATAATACCGGCTTTCCTCATTTTCTTACTTGCCTTTAACCACATAAGATTGAAGTAGGTTATATTATAAGGTTGGTTTGTTAAAGTAAAAATATTCACATCCATATCAGTTACAGTTTGCAAACGTTCCTTAAGTAATTCTTTAATGTAACCTGGGATATAAGCCGTCCTTATACGCTTGCTTTTATTCTCACTACCCGAAAGGTGAATCTCTGTAAAGTCTTTTACAATATGCTTGCGCTTAAGTAATCTAATTTCTTGATGAGGTCGTAATAAGCAACCATAAGTTAAGATGCAGCACAAATGCAATTTAGGATTATGCTCTTTTAGATAATCTAAAGCATTCTTAAGTTGTGCATCTGAATATGGCGCATGCAATGTTGCTTTGGCTCTTGCTGGTTTTGTGTGCTTGACTGCATTCTTATCAGCGTAATCCTTTCTAACCATTTCGTTGAAAAGGGTACCAAGCTGACGTCTGCGATTTATATAATTCCGTTCGCTTGTTTGAAATCGATTAAGGAATACTTCAACCCTTTGAAGTTCTAACTCATCCGCTTTACTATTTAATTCTTTGACCGTTAGGAAATCGCAGAACATACGATGAATGGTTTTCAAATTACGCTTATAGCCATCGCATAGGTTTGAGTTCTGTTTCTCCTCCAATATGGTGTCAAGAGCGAACTTTAAACTTGGTTTTTCGTTCTCTTTAGCAAAGGGATTCCATCCTTTATTAAGTGCTTTGGTGAATTCAAATTGCAACCGAATTAACAGCCTATCTCTATCGTCAATACTATTAAACTGATTGGGATTGATGTTTAGGTTTAAACGATTGGCGTTATATTCTCGTTGACGTTTACCGTCAAAATAATAAGCAATATAAACACGATCGTTAGTGTTCTTAGGAATACAAACCTTAGGTGTGGTAAACATGACATTTGGCGCATCTGATGGCGCAAAAGCAAGTTTAAAACACTTAAATGGTTAACTATCACCGCAAAGCAGAACTCATATCTAGAGTTTAGGAAACTTCTATTCTATCCGTTGAACTACGGGGCCAAGCTCTTAATAAGCATGGCAAATATATATAAAAAACCGATGCGCTTTTTAAGCGCAGATTATGGCTTTATTAAAGATTTCGATCTATCGTAAAGTCGAACCATTTGGCATCCAATTCAGCGGAGCAGCAAAGGTTAGTTTCCCCTCCGCGTTTTCGGCCATCAGAATCATGCCTTGCGACAGAATGCCCTTGATCTCGCGCGGTTCCAGGTTCACCAGTATGCTCACCTGCTGGCCGATGATGCCTTCAGGCTCAAAATGTTCGGCAATGCCTGACACTACCGTACGCTGGTCAATACCGGTATCGATAGTCAGTTTTAATAGCTTTTTGGTTTTTGCTACTTTCTCGGCAGCAAGTATAGTGCCTATACGAATATCCATAGCTGCAAACTGATCGAAATTAATATTTTCCTTTGCCGGTGTTACAGGTTGATCTTCGCTTTTGGCAGGGCTTTCAATAGCTGTCTTTTTGTCTATCAATTTTTGTACTTGTTTTTCAATCAGCTCTTCTTCTATTTTTTCAAACAGTAACGCAGCCGGGTTCAATTGGTGGCCCTTGGCAAATACTATTTTTTCGTCAAAAGCAACCACATCCTTAGGCCAGTTCAACATCCGGAATATCTTTTTTGCGGTGCCCGGTAAAAACGGTTGCAGGCAAGTAGCCAAATGGCCAATCAGCACCAGGCAGTTATGCAGGGCATCCTTCGCGTCATCCGGGTTGGTCTTGATGCTTTTCCACGGTTCTTTCTCTGTCAGATAACGGTTTCCCAGACGGGCAATTTCCATCATAGTTTGCTGTGCTTGTCTGAATTTGTAGGCCTCGAAACTGGCCTCCATATCATTATAAAACTTAGCTACCTCATTGCTTAAATTCGGGTCAGTGAAGTTAACCGTGTCTGTCAACGCTTCTATTTTACCATTGTAAAACTTGTGCATTAATATCATCACCCGGTTGACAAAGTTTCCCAGTATAGCTACCAGCTCATTATTTACACGGTCGCGGTAGTCTTTCCAGGTAAACTCGCTGTCGCTTGTTTCTGGGGCTATGGCGGTCAGGTAGTAACGCAGCTCGTCAACTTTGTCAGGCAGATCCTCCAGGTACTCATGCATCTCGACACTCCAACCGCGGCTGGTGCTCATTTTGTCGCCTTCCAAATTCATGAACTCGTTGGCCGGCACATTTTCAGGTAATATATAGTCACCGTGCACCTTCAGCATCACCGGGAATACAATACAATGAAAAACAATGTTATCCTTACCAATAAAGTGGACCAATTTAGTACCCTGATCTTTCCAGTACAACTCCCAATTTTTGCCATGATCGGCAGCCCATTGTTTAGTGGCCGATATATATCCTATAGGCGCATCAAACCAAACATATAATACTTTCCCGTCAGCACCCTGTACCGGCACCTTAATACCCCAGTCCAGGTCGCGGGTTACCGCACGGGCATGCAAACCACCGTCAATCCAGCTTTTGCACTGTCCATAAACGGTAGCGCGCCAGTCTTTGGCATGATCTTTTAATATCCACTCCTTTAACCAATCTTCATATTTGTCTAAAGGCAAATACCAGTGTTTGGTAGGCTTTAATACAGGCTTGTTTCCGCTCAGTGTTGAGCGCGGATTAATCAGCTCAGCGGGGCTCAGAGAAGTGCCGCACTTTTCACACTGATCGCCGTAAGCATTCTCATTTCCGCAATTAGGGCAAGTGCCTATAATATAACGGTCGGCCAGGAAAGCGCTGGCCTGTTCATCATAATATTGCTCTTCTTCCTTCTCAACAAAAATGTGTTTGTCGTTTAGGTTAGTAAAAAACTCTTGTGCCGTTTCATGATGCAGCGGCGCGCTGGTGCGGTGGTAAATATCGAAGGATATGCCCATTTGTGCGAATGAGCTTTTATTGATCTCGTGATATTTGTCGATGATGGCACGGGGCGTTGTATGTTCCTTCATAGCCTGATTGGCTATTGCGGTACCGTGCTCATCGCTACCACAAACAAAAACGACATCACGTTTTTTTAGTCGCAGATAGCGCACGTACAGATCGGCAGGTATATAGGCGCCTGCTAAGTGCCCCAGGTGCTTAGGGCCATTGGCATAAGGCAGCGCGGCGGTAATAGTATATCTTTTATAGTCTTTTGGTTCCAATTATTTAGCTGTATTTTTATAGTTTGCAAAGATAAATTATTTTATTGAGGAAGTTTGGCAACAAGATGCCGGATAAACCAAAGCAAGCGATTAAACTAAGTGATTCGGAATTTTATATGAGTATAGCGCCTCCCCACCTTAAAAAGGGCGATAAAATTGCCATAACCTGCCCCGCAAAAAAGCTCCCGAAACCAATGACGGACGCTATTGCCTTGCTTGAATCGTGGGGATTGGAAGTCGTTTTAGGCGACACTGTAGATGCAAGCTACTACCAGTTTGCCGGCGATGATGATCTGCGCGCCTCAGACATGCAGCACTTTATTGACAATGACGACATTAAGGCCATTATAGCTGCACGCGGCGGTTACGGAACCATCAGGATGATTGACAAGGTTAATTTTGAGCGCTTAAAAACAAACCCCAAATGGATAATTGGCTTTAGCGATATAACTTTATTGCATGCCCATTTATATGCCAATTATGGCTTGCAAACCATTCATGGACAAATGCCGGTAAATATTCCCGATGCCTCTTCAAAATCGCTGCAATCGCTTAAAAGCGCATTGTTGGGCTCTGAGGTTTATTATCATTATAAACCGCACGGTCAATATAAACCGGGCGCAGCTGAGGGTATACTTATCGGGGGCAATTTGAGCCTGCTCATTGCCTCATTAGGCTCAGTATCTGACTTTAATTACGATAGCAAGATCCTTTTTATTGAAGACGTGGGCGAATATCTATACGCGGTTGACCGCATGATCAGAACGTTAGACCGCGCCGGCAAATTGAAAAACCTGGCGGGGTTGATTGTAGGCGGGTTTACGGATATCAAGGACAATGACGTTCCATTTGGCCAAACCATAACTGAGATTGTAATGCATGTAGTTAAAGATTACACCTACCCCGTTTGTTTTGATTTTCCAGCGGGACATATCCCAGATAACCGGGCGCTTATATTGGGCAGGAAAATTCACCTGGAAGTAAGCGCAGAAAAGATTGATCTGAATTACTTATAAGACATATTAGTCTTTAAACGAAGAAAGGGTGCCTGTTTGACAGGCACCCTTTCTTACTTTCTTACATTATGTCTTAAAATTATTTAGTAAGATTTGGGTTGTATAAGAACTCACCTGATGGAGTAACAAAAGTTAACTCAGGAGCATCATATTGAAAGGTCTCTCCTACTAAAAACAGGTGATTACTGCCTTTAGTCACAGAATGCTTATTACGTTTCATAGCTAAGTACGTTTTGCCTTCACCCCACAATTCGATGCGAGTTTGCAGGTAAATCTCCTCTTTAAGATCATTGCCGGTTAGCAAATCAATATAAGCGTAATCCAGGGCTGACGGAAATCTTTGTGCCAACAATAACTTAATTTCTGTTCTTGCACCGCCGTCATCTCCTAAACGCACTTTGGCTTCTGCATTTAACAGCACCATTTCGTCTGCACGCATATAAATGTAGTCGTCGGTTATGTTACGCTGGCCGCCTTCTTCACGGTTTTCGTTAAAGAATTTGCCAGTCGGCAATAAACCGCCATAATCCGGATTATCATCAAACTGTTTTTTTCTGATATCGGTAGGGCGGATAGATTTATACAAACTATCATCAATAAATTTAGGGTCGCCTGCCCATGCATAGCTATAGGTAAAGATGTCCATTTGGCCCCACCACGAAACAAGATCAAGATTGCTTGATAGAGTAATATCAGCCCCCCATATCCAACTTGGGGTTGCTATATTGTTAAAGCCAGACTGAGGATTTGTAAGATGGCCACTACCATCAAGATTAGCAACAACCTCACTTGGAGTAGTTAACGGATATTTAGCCAAAACAGAGTCTGTCAAACTGATAACACGAGTCAAGTCCGCATTTGTACCTCTGGCGGCTAAGGCATAAGCTAAAAGCCCTTTAGCTACATACGAATCAATATGATTCTTATCAGGACGAGTAAAATCAGCTAACAAACTGTTCGCCTGATCAAGGTCACTAATAATCTGGGTGTATACCTGAGCTGATGTACTCATTGGTACTTCGGCCTGATTGGTGCTTGTTAATATTGGCAATATTTTTTCAGCACCGGTACCATAACCTTTAGGCGAATAAAGATTGGCTAAATAAAAATAAGCGTAAGCACGCATAGCTTTTGCCTGACCCATGTAATGTTTTACATCGTCGTTAGCCAACGTCGCGTTATTACCACCTAATACGTCAATAACCGTATTCGCAGCATATATTATTTTATAATAATAACGATAAGGCTGATAATCAGTAGACGAGGCGCTATTTTTTGTAGATTGATATCTTTCCAGATTGGTATACCAGCCATAGTTGGTTGCACCAAGCAACAAATCGGCAGAAAGCATATCTGAATAGATATCATAACCCTTCTGACCAAAGTCATCATGATTTTGAGTGGTACCATTAGTAAAATCCCCGGTAAAATCTTCGTACATCGTGGTGTACAAACCAGAAACGCGGGCATCCAAAAGCTTAGGATCTTTTTTCACCTCTTCCTGTTCCTGTTCAGTCGACACTTTCTCACTCGGCTGTTCATCCAGGAAAGATTTTTTACAGCTACTTGCAAAAGCTAATAAAGCAAATGCACTAACATATATTTTTAAATTTTTCATTGTTTAAATCTCTTTACAAATTAAAACCTTACGTTTAAACCGGCTGACAAAGTTGATAACGGCGAGTAGTTATAAATACTGCTCAGGCCATCTTCTGCGTTACCCGGGTTAAATCCTTTACGTGCGCTATGCATATATAAATTATCGCCCGAAACAAATACACCCAGGCTACCTACACCCCATTTAGCAGTCATAGCTTTAGAGAATGTGTAAGACAAACGCACGTTATTTAACTGAATATAACTAGCTTTTGTGATAAAGCGGGATGAAGCTCCGGTTGATAGAACATCATAATCGTCAGATATTCTTGGCACGTCAGTTTTATCACCAGGTTTTTGCCATCTTTTCAAGATGTCGGTAGACCAGTTATTATCACCTACAAGGTCATTGCCCATTAAAGTATTGTAAGCTGCATCATAAGAATAACCACCCACGCTATATAAGAACTGTACGCTCAAATCAAAGCCTTTGTAACCGGCATTCAAGTTTACCGCACCACGTACTGTTGGAACAAATGACTTACCAACATATTGTAACGCCGCGTTAGTATAAGTTGTAGTAGTGGTTTCTTTAATATTAGCTTTTTGATCAGGGTGAGCGGCTAAATACGCTACCAGATTGGTAATATATTCGCCGGTATTTGATTCAATGGCACCACTTTTTGCTACTCCGTCACCATCCAGATCCACATAATAAGCATCCCAGCTTTGCCTACCATCAGCAGGATTAACACCTGTAGACTTTCTCATGTAGAAATCATATATAGAGTGTCCTGCCGACCAGCCATAATAGCTATTGGTTTGTATAGGTATCTGTTTACCGGTGGTAGGATCAATCGGCATGCTGGTAATTCTATTTTTCAGCATTTCGCCATTAACACCCAAATCTAAACGGAAATCTTTATTTCTAACCAAATGGCCAACCAAATCAAACTCTAAACCCTGGTTTCTCAAACCACCGTCATTAACGGTTATTTGTGTATAGCCATTTGAAAGCGGTTTCTTTTGATCAAAAATCAAATTGCTTGTGTTTTTAACGTAGTATTCTAAACTACCGGTTAAATAACGGCCCAAGTCAAATTCAACACCTGCTTGTAATATTTTTGAAGACTCCCAGGTAAGGTTAGGATTTCCCTTATCGGGTACGCCAATTGATCTGTTGTCATTGGCATTACTAATTGTTGAAAGGTTATATCCTGAGTAATAACCAACCCCTGCCTGATCACCAACGGTACCATAGCTTGCTTTCAATTTTAACGAGCTAAATATGGTTTGATCCTTCATGAACTCTTCAGACGAAATTAACCAACCCGCACCGATAGAACCAAAAGTACCCCATTTATTGTTCAGGAACCTTGAGCTTCCGTCTCTTCTTATACTACCTAACAAGAAGTACTTGTCCTGATAGTCATAGTTTATCTGGCCAAAATAACTCTCAATAGCATACCCTTCTGTGTATGAAGTAGCAGGAGTACTTACTACCGCGTTATTTAGCGATTCCGAATTATTTAATATTAAGTTGTATTTAAAATCCTCTTGATCGCCATGAGACCATTTAGTTGCCTCATGAGCAACAAAGGCTTCAATGTTATGCTCGCCAAATTGCTTTTTGTAACGAACCAGGTTTAACAGGTCCCAATTGGTAAGATTATTTCGGTGAAGATAAATAGATCCGTTTTGTGAGGCAGAAGAACCATAATACTTATTGGTTAATTGCGTGTTCAGCAAATCATAATATTGCAAACCAAAAGTATTTTCGAAAGTCAAGCCAGGAATAATGGTAGCGTTTAATGATGCAGTACCATTAAATTCATTACGATCGTTTCTGTTGGTATTGTATTTGGTATCAGCTATAGAGTTGGTTAATGAACCAAACTTTCTGCCGTTAGCTCCATAATCATACTGGTTGCCGCCAAAAATAGGATCAGGAACGAAGTTACCCGATGCATCTCTCAGAAACAAGCCATAGATTGGCGGAAGATTATCAACAAACCAAAATATACTGCCTGAGTCTTCGGTTTGGCCCCCTATATTTTGTTTAGAGTGGGCAAAGTTTGAAGTCATTTTGGCTTCTAACCAAGGTTTGATCTGGCTGTTTAAATTTAAGCGGCCGGTTAAACGTTGAAAATCTGAAGCGATAGAGTAACCTTTACTATTCTCATAGCCTAAAGACATGTAATAGCCTGATGTCTCAGTACCGCCACCTAAACTTACATTGGTTTCAGTACGAGAAGCCGATTGGAAAGCGTAATCAGCCCA
The DNA here is from genome assembly GCF_039539265.1 of Mucilaginibacter panaciglaebae. NCBI lineage: Bacteria > Pseudomonadati > Bacteroidota > Sphingobacteriia > Sphingobacteriales > Sphingobacteriaceae > Mucilaginibacter > Mucilaginibacter panaciglaebae. The sequence continues at coordinate 100,946 of NZ_BAABCV010000009.1, read as the reverse complement.
CTTTTCTGGAGTGTATTTACGTACAGCATCAGATTTTACGGTCCTTGTCGCAGGGTCAACAAGATTTGGGCCTGTCAAATTCCAAATATTGAAATGTGAGGGCAAACCTGCTGAGCTGAAAAGTCTGGTGTTAGCATAGTTTGTTGGATTAGCATTTCCTTTGGCAACGCCTTCATTATATAAACCCTCCCACGATAAGCCCACATACTGCTCTGGAGAAGTGATCACATCATAACGGGGAATCAGGTTCTTATTGGTACCAAAGTTGACATTGGCCTCTACATAAGGTTTTTTGTTTTTACCGCTTTTTGTGGTAATCACAATTACACCGGCTGATCCACGAGAACCGTAAATTGCAGTGGCTGTAGCATCTTTCAACACAGTAGTTGATTCCACATCATTAGGATTAATAGCGTTCAAGCTTCCGGTATAAGGAACCCCGTCAACCACATACAGCGGATCGCGGTTACCGTTAACAGAACCAAAACCACGTATACGCACTGTAGCTACAGTACCTGGCTGGCCGCTGGTATTAACCACACGTACACCTGCAACTTCACCAGCTAAAGCCTGGGTGATGTTATCTACGCGTTTTTTATTCAATTCCTCGCCGCTTACCGCTTTTGCAGATCCTACATAGGCTTGCCGGGTAGTTTGGCCGTAACCTACAACAAGCACTTCATTTAATTGCTTGTTATCGGGCGCTAAAGAAACGTTAATAACGCTTCTGTCCCCTACAGAAACCTCTTGTGTCAGATAAGAAATAAAAGAGAACATCAATGTTGAGCCCGCCGGCGCATTGATTGAGTATTTACCGTTCACGTCGGTAGGAACTCCAACATTGGATCCTTTGATTTTTACTGTAACTCCCGGAATGGGTTGGCCGTCGTCCTGGCCAGTAACCGTACCAGTAATAGTACGGTTTTGTGCAAATACCTGTGTTACGCAGAACACCAACAAGCACAAACTTACAAGTAGAAGTTTTTTCATGTTTGTTAATAATAAGATCAGTTAATAGTTAATTATTTATAAAAGTAGTGTAAGGGTATTGAAAACGCAAATTATTTCAATAAAAAAGCCGGGATTTTTAAAAATATTTTTTGTCATATTCTATTTTTTTAACTTTTTTAGTACTATGTATTGCATAATACAGTTTTTTACATATATCTTTGTGATATGATAGCAGAAAACACACAGACACAAATGCGCAAGGGTATACTTGAATACTGTATACTTTCTATCATCTCACGCGATGAAACCTACGCTTCAGATATAATTGCCGAGCTAAAAAAGGCACAACTGCTTGTGGTTGAGGGCACTTTATATCCATTATTAACCCGTTTAAAAAACAACGGGTTACTCACCTATAACTGGGTTGAATCAACATCAGGCCCGCCACGCAAATATTACGCCTTGTCTGACGACGGCCGTAAAATGCTGGAACAGTTAGATAAAACCTGGCAAGAGCTTGCGTTTGCAGTACAAACCGCAACCGGAAAAAAGAAATAATTTCGACTCCCTAAAAAATCACATCATGAACAAAACAATCATCATAAATATAAATGGCACCGTCTTTCATATAGAAGAAGATGCCTACGAGATCCTTAAAAATTACATGACGGATGTAAAACGTCATTTTATGAACTCGGCAGATAGCCATGAGATCACTACAGATATTGAAAACCGCATTGCCGAAATGTTTTCGGAAATACTTGCAACAGAGGAGCGCCAGGTTATTGTGGAACAGGACGTAAGAGCGATAGTTGAACAAATGGGCTCGGTGCAGGATTTTGAAAATGCCGAAAATGGCGAAGACAGCCCTGGTCAAAACAATTATACCTATAACAATAGCGGTGCCCGCACCTTGTTTCGCGACCCTGACGACCATTTATTGGGTGGGGTTTGCGCAGGCCTAGCCAATTATTTTGGCATACAAACTATTTGGTTACGCTTAATCTTTGTGTTATTCGTTGCTTTTTTTGGCACCGGCATAATTTTGTATATCATACTATGGATAGTTATACCTAAAGCAGTTACCCGGGCCGACCGCATGGCCATGAAAGGAGAAAAACTCAATTTACAGGGCTTTAAAAATAGTTTTGAAGAAGAGCTGAGCGCGGTACGTAATCACCTTAGTAGTCTGCAGGGCGAAGCCAAACCATTGGTTTATAAATTCAGAGATTTTGTAAGCGAATTTATTTACCACTTAGGCATATTTTTCAGAGGCGCCGGACATATATTAATAAAAATAATAGGCGTTGCGATATTGCTTGCCTGCATTGCAGGAGCCATTACGTTGATAGTGGGTCTGGCTACATTAACTATTTGGGTCAACCCCGGCTCACATTTGTTCCCTTTTAGTATAATGAGCTATGAATATGCCAACCGTTTATATATAGCAGGCTTTTTTGTAGCTTTTATACCATTGCTATTTATCTTCTTGCTGACATTGAAATCGATTTTTAATACCCGGGGTATTGACAAGAACGTTGGCTCTGTAATATTTGTGGCCTGGCTATTTGCCGTAGGGGTATCAATCTATTACGGAACTAAAGTTGCCTCCAATTTCCGCGATTCGGCCAGCTTTAATCAAACTGTTGATTTGACACAATCATCTAACAACACATACTATCTAAAACTAAATGATGTTAAGTACTTTACACACGACGATAGTATACGCCTGGATATAAAATCGAATTTCAAAGACATGGTTATCACTAATGATAACACCTATGAAAACTTCAGGGAAAACAATATGTCTCTTTATATTGAAAAAAGTGACGTACCACGACCGGTTCTGATCGAAACGTATCGTGCGAAAGGCCGCGATTATGAAGATGCCCTGTTGAACGCACGTCATACAAAATATATTTTTTCGCAAAAAGATACCGTACTAATGCTGGACCGTTACCTGCAACGCCAGGAACGGAGCCCATGGCGCGATCAAGAGATCACGTTGACTTTAAAAGTACCCGTTAATGCAGTAGTTGTAATTGACAACGCCTTAAACGATTTTTTACGGGATGGGATAGACCTGTATCAATGCCGGGATATAAATAAAAAACCCGATGCACCAGATGCTTCTTTTATAATGACGCCTAATGGATTAACCTGCAAAGTTGACACATTAGTAACCGCTCCACCCACTAAAGCGTTAGGCGCGGTGCCAACAATAGATACTGCTAGAACAATAAAGAAAAAATAGTGAAGGCGTTTGCTATTTATTTAAGGTGTATGAGCCTGCCGTTTTGCGGCGGGCTTGTACTTGCCTTTTATTTTAGTTTATTTCCCCCTCAAAAAACACCACAAGTCCCCGTTTTCAAAACGGCAGCTACCACCGCTGCGCCACTCTTTTTTTATGCCGATATTATTCAGGCGTTTATTCCCGCTCTAAAAAAATTAAAATAATCTGTAACCTATTCACAGTTTCCTGCATCTTACTACTAAACATCTGCCACAGCCCTGAAACTATTGCTATGACAAACAACCGGCAAACCCGGAACTAATACGAAAACTTAATTACCTATTTACTTAAAAAAGAGCGAAGATCTTTTAGGGAATTGTGTTGCCCAAAAAATTGAATCACCACAATGAAAATAGTCACCAACATATATTATACCCTGTTGCTATTGATAGCCGGTTTCCCACGTGTATCTGCGCAAGCCACACAGACAACCAACAAGGTTACGGGCAAGTTAATTAATGAGCGGGGAACTGCCGTCGACTACGCTACTATTAGTTTATTAAGATCAACAGACTCAACCGTGGTAAAAGGCACTTTGACCAATGATGCAGGTGTTTTTGTTTTTAATAACATCAAACCAGGCAACTACATTATTAAAGCCACTAATTTAGGTTATGCAAAAATGGTTTCACCGCCCTTTGTAGTCCAAGAAAATAAAGGACCTGTAATAGTGCCGGAATTGAAAATAAGTAACAATGTAAAAGTGCTAACCGCAGTTACCGTAACGGCTACCAAACCGTTAATAGAGCAGAAAACAGACCGTATGGTTATGAACGTCGAAAACAGCATTTTGGCAACAGGTAATACAGCCCTTGAAATTCTGCAGCGCGCGCCGGGTGTTACGGTTGATAAAGATGACAACATCAGCCTTAAAGGGAAACAGGGTGTTACGGTGATGATCAATGATAAATTAACATATCTTTCCGCACAGCAGTTAGCCACCTTGCTACGGTCCACCGATGGAAGCACTATCCAATCTATTGAAATTATTTCAAACCCATCGGCTAAGTACGATGCAGCGGGAAATTCGGGTATTATCAATATCAAATTAAAAAAGAACAAACAGAACGGTACCAATGGAAGCCTTACCGCAGTTATAGCCCGTGGTAGCAGTGTAAGAGAAAGCCAAAATCTTAACATCAACCATAAACAAGGCAATTTGAACCTCTTTGGTTCGCTTAGTCATGGGGATATCCCTTATAGTCGTACAATGGATATAAACCGCAAAATAACTACTAATGGCGACACCAATTATTTTATGCAGCATACCACTATGCCCCAGGTTTACCATTATAATAATTTTAGGTTAGGCGCCGATCTGGATATCAGCAGCCAAAACACTGTTGGTATAGTAGTTAGCGGCAACAGCAACAACGAACGTGATCTTAATTATAATCAGACCAAAATCGGGTCATCAATATACAGTGTCGATTCGGCTTTAAATACCAACTCCGAAATTCGTCAGACATTCACCAACTTTGCGGTAAACCTTAATGATCGCTTCAAGTTGGACACGCTGGGCCAAACGCTAAACGTTGATCTTGACTATTCAAAATTTAAGAATAACAGCAAAGCAAACTACACCACCTATTATTTTTTATCTGACGGCTCCTTACAGCACACCCCCGAGTTGTTGCGTAACGAGACTCCGTCTGACATAGAGATTCACTCGGCAAAGGCAGATTATACCAAACCGTTGACCAAGACTATAAAATTAGAAACCGGCGTCAAATTTTCGGGTGTAAAAACCGATAACGATCTGCGTGCCGAAAAATATAATGGCACTGCCTATATAAACGATACCACCCGTTCAAACCGGTTTGTGTATACTGAAAAGATAAGCGCTGGATATTTAAATCTGAACAAAGAATACAAAGGCGGGTCGGTACAATTAGGCGTACGCGCCGAGTACACCCAATCAAACGGTAACCTCATTGGCAGCACCCCGGTTGACAGAAGTTACCTAAACTTTTTCCCCAGCTTGTTTATCAATCAAACCCTGGATAAAAAGAATGAGTTGAATTTTTCATATAGTCGCCGCATTGACAGGCCTAATTATGGCGAATTAAACCCATTTGTATATTACCTTGATCCATATACATTTAACCAGGGTAATGCGTTTTTGAAACCACAGTATACTAATAATTTTGAATTAGGTTATGTATATGATAAAACCATTAATGTGAGCTTGGGTTACAGCCATACCACCGATGTCATAGTTGAAATTATTTTAACGCAAGGCAACAAAAGTTTTCAAACCAACCTGAACCTGGCTACGCAGAATAATTATAACCTCAATATTTATACGCCCTATACCATTGCCAAATGGTGGACGGGCAATGCCAATTTCAACGGTTTTTATAGCGGGTTTCAATCCAACAATATAAATGGCGGCAATATTGATAACGGCCGCGCAGGTTTTATTTTTAAAACTACGCAAACCCTATTATTTGGCACATTTAAGGGCGAGGTTATGTTCGATTACCGTTCGGCAATGAATTATGGTATTTATCAGATGCACGCGCGCAAAAACATAAGTGCTGCGGTTAGTCAGTCGTTTATGGACAAAAAGCTTAACATCAAGTTTGGGGTAGATGATGTATTCAACATATTCCGTAATGATATTGATAGTTATGAACTAGGTAATAATTTTACTATCCGCCAAAAAGGGGATAGCCGCATATTCAAATTAACAGCAACCTACAACTTCGGCAACACCAAGATAAAACAACGCGAACACCGCACCGGTGCCGAAGACGAGAACAATCGCGCAGGAGGCAATTAACCATCGCGCTCATTGATTCAGGACGATTAATAAAAGCCATGCCAGTTCCCAGCCGTGCTTTTTGTCGGAATTGGTTTTTGTTCAAGAAGCTAAGGCGTCACCATAAATACGGCATTGGCAAACAAGAGCTTTCCGTTTTCCCAAAAGCTGCGAAAGAGTGGATCATCAACCATATAAACTACGCAGCCCCGGCCCATAGGCTGCACGCCAAGCAGCAGGCCATCCTTAATTTTATTCAGGCTCTTTTCGCCTACAAAACCAGCTACGTAACCATCTTTTCTGACAGTGCCTACGTTCCAGTCCCCATCGTCCATCAGTTTATAAACATCATCGTTAACCTTTAACGTATAGTAATAGTCAGGATAACCAAATCCCAGCGGGTGCGTATTGTCCAGATCTATTTTATAGATAGCACCCGGCACTGTACTTTCTATAGCAGAGCGACTACGGTCGGCATATGGTTTTCCGCTCGATTTTACTTTTGCTGAGTCGACATCTTTTTTTTGGATATCAAACCCTTTTTTGCCCGCCAACTGTGCTGCTGCGTTACCAAGAGCAATGAGCTTGCCTCCGTTGTTGATCCAGCCCTTGAGTTTTTCTGATGGGAAATCATCATAGTTGCCATCCGGAAAGACGATCACATCAAAGTCGTTCAGCTTTACGTCGTCCGTATCCTTGTAGTTAACCAACGTAACCGGGTAATTAATTTGCTGCTCAAAAAACTGCCATATCTCGCCCACGTTAGCTGATGATGTACCCTCGCCGCTCACCAGCATTACTTTTGGTGGTTTCAAATAATGAACAGAACCCGAGCCCAAATCAACGCCCTTGTCAACAAAGCCGGTGCTGAGCGGTGTCAATTGGCGATCAGCATCAGAAGCGGCCCGCCTTACATCCGCATCGAAATTACCGGAGTTATTGCCGGCGCGGGTAATAATCAGTGACCCGGCGCCAAATTGCTTGCCGCCTGCCTGGAATGGCGTTTCGGCATACCGCACTTTGATACCTTTTTTTACCAATGAAGCCAGATACCGAACATCATTAACAGACTGCCACGATGATACATACGCATACGGATGCGCAAACATCGCAGATTGCATTGGCGGCTGGGATAATACTACATCATTAATGGAACTTTTTTGATCTGCCCTGATCTGCTCTTTTACACCATAGGTTTTTAACCCATAAGCGTAGGGAAGCGCCCATGCAGTGATGTCATAAGTGTTTGAATCGGCCAGGAAGGTCTTTGGCTCCATGAGCACATGCATTAATACAGATTTTGGTTGATAGGCACTGATAACCAGGTCTGTTGGCTCAACATCAAAATACTCGTTCTTTTTACTAATATAATTGTAGCCCTTGGCATGTGCTACGATGCCATACTGCGCCTGAATGCCGTTGCGTCTAAGTAAGTCGGCCAAAGCGGCTAATTTATCCTGATTATCATTTTTGATGACATAGGCTTTGTACTCGCTGGTTGGGTTGCTGCGGCTTTTATCGTAATATTTTTTAAACTCGTCGACCGCCCGGCTGGCATTAGCCGATACCGTTTCAATGGTACTCAACGCGGTAGCGTGATGATGTGCTATCCGGTCTTTTAAGGTCAGGACATCGCCGTTATAAGTAGTGATAGCCAGGCCCCCGCCTATACCGCCCTGCTCATAGGTCATTCCAATGGAGCCATTGTAAATAGGATACGTATCACCGTACGAGGGATACAGCAGATCAAACTCTTCTTTAGTAAAATATAACCATCCGTTCTTGTCAAAATATTTAGCGTTGTTTTTGCCGATAATGGTCTGGAACTCCTTTTGCCAGGCTGTAACATCTTTATGGAAGGGCTCGGCAGCCGGGGCAAAATAATAAGGCGAGTCATAACCCTGCTCATGGAAATCCACGTGCACCTGGGGCAGCCAACTATTGAAATAGCCCACCCGTGCGCGGCTTTCTTTTTGCGTTTGCCAAGCCCAGTCGCGGTTCAGGTCGAAATAGTAGTGGTTTACCCGTCCGCCTGGCCAGCTCTCTGAATGTTCGCGAGAACCGGGATCAGGATTTGGCTCAATTCCCTTTACTGAATTATAGAAGTTGATATAGCGTTCTCGCCCATCGGGATTCAGGCATGGATCGATAGCCACAACGGTGTTTTTGAGCCAGGCTTTGGTTTGCGTATTTCCAGGATCTACCAGGTCATATAGCGTTTGCATGGCCGCTTCGCTTGATGCAGGTTCATTGCCATGTACATTATAGCTTAGCCAGACAATGGCTGGGGCGTTTGCAGTGTTGCCCGCTGGCGCTGGTTGCCGGTTATTGGTAAATGAGCTATCGGGCGGCATGCCGGCCAGGGCCAGGTTGTTTTTGCGGATGTCTTCCAGGCGGCCAATGTTTTGGTCGGAAGCTATAAACATTACTATGAGCGGGCGGCCCTCATTGGTAGAGCCATAGGTTACAAGCTTGACCTGTCTGGAGTTTGCGCCGATATATTTGAAATACTCAAGGATACGATAGTGGTAAGTAAACTGCGTACCCAGCTCATACCCCAAAAATTCAGAGGGCGACTGGATTTTCTGGGCAAGGGCCGACGCGGCCAAAATCCAGCCTGCCAACAAAAGCAATAATTTTTTCGACATGCAAAAGTGAAGATAATAAATTTATCATTATCGTTATTACGCTATCTTAAGGCACCTCAATATCAATTTTACCGCTGATTGTAAGGCTTGGGTGTTTCACAAAATAGTGAAACACTTTGAAACAGTTGAAACACTTTTAGCCAATAAACGCCTGTAAATAAGCGTATTACAAAAACAGAGTGAAACACTTTGAAACAGTACAAAAGGTTTAGGTAAGCGCAGTTAAAATATTGACATACAGAGTATTAGGCTATTTTTTGTACTTTTTTCGAAATTGGAAGTGAAACACTTGCCGGAGACCCGATGCATTACGTCCCTACAAGCAAATCCGTCATTCGCATATTTGCACATCTGCCTGTCAAATCCCTATCTTCACATCGCATATTTGCATGTCTGCATATTGCATATCAACAACGTCTGTACATTACCATGACCCTGGCACAAGCCCTGCAAAAATATTTTGGATACAGTGAGTTCCGGCATGAGCAGGAAGCTATTATTAATATGCTTTTGAGCGGCAAGGATGTTTTGGCGCTAATGCCCACCGGCGGCGGTAAATCTTTGTGCTACCAGTTGCCCGCCGTAATGCTCGAAGGATTAACCATTGTCATTTCGCCGCTTATTGCGCTGATGAAAGACCAGGTGGATGCCCTGAACCTGGCGGGTATACCGGCCGCGTTTTTAAACTCGTCGCAAAGCGCAGGCGAGCAAAATGAGATCATCGCGCAACTAAACAGAAATCACATCAAATTGCTTTACCTGGCACCTGAACGGCTGTTTGGTTCGGGTAATAAACTGGTTGATTTTCTGCGATCACTGCCTGTGGCTGTTGCCCAGATTGCTATTGACGAGGCGCATTGTATCTCGCACTGGGGTCATGATTTTCGCCCGGAATATCTGATGCTGGCCGGGTTAAAAGATCATTTCCCCAACATCCCCGTCATAGCCCTGACTGCTACCGCCGACAAACAAACCAGAAAAGACATCCTTGACAAGCTGGACTTGAAAAACCCCGCTATATTCATCTCATCCTTTAATCGCGCCAACATCACCTACCGCGTCAACCCAAAGCGCGAAAGCTTTGACCAGTTGCTGGATTTTTTGAATGAACGCCGGGACGAGTCAGGTATAATTTATTGCCTGTCACGTAAGTCGACCGAGGCGCTGGCCGAAAATCTGCGCGCCCGCGGTTATGCCGCCGATGCCTACCACGCCGGTTTGGATAACAACATCAAAGCCAGGAACCAGGAAGCTTTTCTGCGCGACGAGCTAAAAATCATAGTAGCGACAATTGCTTTTGGTATGGGCATCAATAAATCCAACGTACGCTATGTGGTGCACATGGACCTGCCTAAAAATATCGAGGGCTATTACCAGGAAACCGGCCGGGCAGGGCGCGACGGGCTGGCGTCTTCAGCGCTTTTGTTTTATTCGCCCGGCGATGTGCTTAAATTGAAAGGCTTTGTAGCTGTAGACGGCGACCCGAAGCAAACGCAAATCATGCTGAGTAAGCTCGATGACATGGCTAAATACTGCCAGTTGCCCACCTGCCGCCGCAAGTATTTACTCAATTATTTTGACGAGGCAGCGCCCGACCATTGCGGTTCATGCGATGTCTGTTTGAGTGAGATCACTAAGTTTGACGGAACGCTGATCGCTCAAAAAGCCTTGTCGGCAGTATTTCGTTTAAAAGAGCGATTCGGTGCGGGTTATGTGATTGATTTTTTACGCGGATCGAAAAATGAAAAGATCAGACAGGAACATAAAGAATTAAAGACCTACGGCGTTGGCCAGGATGTCAGCAAGGCCGACTGGCAGCGCTACATCCGCGAGTTGGCGGCTTTAGGTTATCTGCAATTTTCGGGCAGCGAGTACCCGGTATTGCAGCTTACCGACAAAAGCCAGGCGGTGCTGAAAGGCGGTGAAAAAGTAGAACTTATTGCCACACAAACTATCGAAACAAGGGCTACTGAAGATCTGCCGTTTGAAAACGAGCTACTCGAAACACTCAAGGCCACGCGCCGTGACATTGCGGTGCTGGAAAACGTTCCGCCGTATTTGATCCTGTCGGATGCTACACTGGTGGAAATGGCCACTTATTTGCCGCAAAACTTAGACGAGCTAAGACTAATATCCGGCTTTGGCGAGGTGAAGCTGGCGCGTTATGGTCGTGAGTTTTTACTGCCGATAGGCGCTTATACCGCGGTGCGGGGTTTAAGCTCTAAGATGAACCTGAAAAGCAGAAAACGCGAACGCAAACCCCGCGCCGAAAAGCCTTCAGCACCAAAAAGCGGCGACACTCGTGCTGATAGCCTGTCTTTATATCGCCAGGGCAAAAGTATTAATGAAATAGCCACTGGGCGAGGCCTGACGGTGTCGACAATAGAAAGCCATTTAAGCTACTTTGTGGGTACAGGGGAGCTGGACGTAAGGGATATAACTACAGCGGATAAGATACCGGCAATACAGGATGCTATTGAAAGCTACGGTGCCGAGCGGCTGGCGCCGCTTAAAGAGATACTTGGTGCCGATTTTTCTTATGGTGAAATTAAAGCCGTATTAGCCTGGATGAACAGAAATGAATAATTTTGGTTAATAAGACAATACCCTAATGAAAAAAATGTCATCCCGACCAACGGGAGAGATCTATATACAAGCTTAGCGTGGCGCGAATGCAGGTGTATAGATTTCTCGCTACCGCTCGAAATGACAGACCATTATTTTTGTCATCCCGACCGATAGCGGGAAATAACAAAAACGAGAATAATTTATTAATTCGCTCATTCGCTAATTAAACAATGACCACAACCGAACAACTATACCACATTTACCTGCAACACCCGGTTATCGCTACCGATACCCGTAAGATTACGCCCGGCAGCATGTTCTTTGCCTTAAAAGGCGATAAATTTGATGCAAATACCTTTGCGCAGCAAGCGTTGGAAGCAGGCGCAGCCTATGCGGTGATTGACAATGCGCAGTATCGGGCCAATGATAAATGCTTGTTGGTTAATGATGTGCTTACCGCCCTGCAGGATCTTGCCCGTCACCATCGCCGCCAGTTGACTATCCCCGTTGTGGGGCTTACCGGCACCAACGGCAAAACAACTACCAAGGAGCTCATTAACGCGGTGCTGTCGCAGCATTTTAACACGGTGGCTACGCAAGGGAACCTGAATAACCATATCGGTGTTCCGCTGACCATTTTGGGCATTACGAACGAGCATAAAATGGCGGTGATAGAAATGGGAGCCAATCATATCAAAGAAATAGAACTGCTGTGCAGCATATCGCAACCTACGCACGGCCTTATTACCAATGTAGGCAAAGCACACCTGGAAGGTTTTGGCAGCATTGAGGGCGTGAAAATTGCCAAAGGCGAATTGTACGATTTCCTGGCACCGAATAACGGAGTGGCTTTTATCAACAGCAATAACCCTATTTTGATGTCGATGCAGGGGACACGTAAGTTTACAGCACAGCCGGTATTTTATGGCGACCAGTTAGACGACCTGGTAAGCGGCGAGATCACTGAAAACGCACCGCTGCTTTCGCTACGGTGGACTAATAATACCAACGGCGAAGAATATTCAGTTAAAACCCAGTTAACCGGCGCCTACAATCTGGACAATATCCTGGCGGCAATCAGCATCGGGCTGTATTTTAAATTGTCTGCTGCCGAGATCAATGCCGGGATTGAAGGTTATCAACCTAAAAATAACCGCTCGCAAGTTGTACAAACGGCAACCAACACATTGATCTGCGATTACTACAACGCTAACCCAAGCAGCATGGCTGTCGCAATCGAGAACATCGGCAAAATAACCGCGGCCCGCAAGGTTTTGATTTTGGGCGATATGTTCGAGATGGGCGCCGAAGCCGCTGCCGAGCATAAAGGCATCATCGAAAAAGCCCTGGCTACCCCGGTTGATGAGCGCATTTTCATTGGTAAAGAATTTTCGGCACAAAAAGCCATCGCCGAAGGCAAGGCGGCCGCATTTTATGAAACCGCTGATGACGCTATCGGAGCGCTAAAATTATCGCCGATAAAAAACTCAACAATACTGATCAAAGGCTCGCGCGGTATGGCTTTGGAGCGACTGGTGGAGTTATTTTAGTTAGCTTAGTGTAAAACTATAATCGTAAAAGTTACAAACTTCGGACAGCGTAGGGCGTTTTGGCATGTTACTAAACACGATCGAGGCAAAACACTTCCTCGACCGAATTAAGATTTCATACCAGGCGGAAGAATGCCCCAAAAAAACGCACAGACTTATTCGAAATTTATACCTAAGTCTGCGTCAGATACTTTAACTTTAAGTATGAAAAAAATTCTGATTGTTGTTTTTGTGCTACTGGCATGTACTGTTCAAGCCCAGCAAAAACGCTTTCAGTCCATAACTTGGGTGTCAGGCAATTCTGGCACTCTGCGCTTTTTTGATAAAAACCGGATAAGCTGGGAACTTGACCAATCTTTTAAATCATATCCTCAGTTCATGGAGGCCGATTTGAGGTATTATCAATCAAAAGATACTTTGGTGGTGATCGATTCGCTCCTCTGGGACAAGCCCAGACGGCACATGATATACAAGTTTATTCTGTCGCAAAATGGAAACAAGACACTTAGTTTAACCCCTGTAAATGACGATGCAAAGCACGCTATTCCGCTTACTACCTATGTCCTAAAAAATATAGATTACGTTAATGACCCGGCTATAAAATTCAGCAGCATTCATTTTGACTACGGTGGTTACGGCGAACCGGTATATCCTAATGCTACAAAATATGAGCAATGTACTATCAATATTGAAAACGACGGTAATTACTACTTAAAAAAGATCCTGGACAGTAACGCCGCTCATATCGGCTACTTCAAAGGGAAGTTAAGTGAACCACAACTAGATAGCATCAATTACCTATTGCAACACAGCGAAATTAAGCAATTGCAAAATTGGAAGAGTATTGTTAGAGCGTCGCATGGTTTTGAGTACAATCTGGTTATAGCATACAATAATAATAATACTCTAAAAATAAATGCGATGATACTACCCGGCATTATTGATGGGCTGCTTAGTTATATTCGTATATTAACACAAAACCTAAAACTACAGCCCGACGAGCAAAAGCATGATTTTAGGCTTAACGGCGATTTAAATTACTATCGCTAAAACCTTTTAAACGAAAAAGAGCCGCTACATCCCGTAGCGGCTCTTTTCCGTTCATAAATTCTACTATTACAATTTAATTTCTTCGTCTTTTGATGAGAAAAAGCGGAACTCGGTGATCTGGTAGGCCGGGTTGCTTTTTACTTTGATCCACTGTCCATACTTAAAGAACCATTTCATCTGCCGGTTTACAATTCCCTGGCGGATGTAGGCCTCAATGTACGGATGCACGCAAAGCGTAATGCCTTTTTCATTTTGCTCGGTCAGCACATAGTTAAAGTTATTCTCGATATCGTCAAGCAATAAAATACTTGGGCGAATGGTGCCTGTGCCATGGCAGGCGGGGCAAACTTCGGTAGTAACTATGTTCATTTCGGGCCTTACACGCTGGCGGGTAATTTGTACCAATCCAAACTTGCTTGGCGGCAAAATGGTATGTTTAGCGCGATCGAGCGACATCTCTGTACGCAGGTAATCAAACAGTTCTTTGCGGTTGGTTGGCTTGTGCATATCGATGAAATCGATCACTACAATGCCGCCCATATCGCGTAAACGCAGCTGGCGGGCAATTTCTTTTGCCGCCTCGCGGTTTACCTGGAACGCGTTTTCTTCCTGGTTCTCTTTGTTGGCTGTACGGTTACCGCTGTTTACGTCGATAACATGCAAAGCCTCGGTGTGCTCAATTACTAAATAAGCACCGCCGGCTAAGTTTACCGTTTTACCAAAGGCGCCTTTAATTTGTTTGTCGACACCGAAGTGTTCAAACAAAGGCTCTTTGTGCTTGTGCATACGCACGATATTTTCCAGGTCAGGAGAAATATCTTTTACATACTGCTTAACCTCTTCATACAGCGTACTATCGTTCAGATAAATATGCTGGAAGTCGGGGTTTAAAATGTCGCGAAGAATGGTTGAAGTACGTCCAATCTCGCCTAAAACTTTTTTTCCCGGCTCAACCTGTGGCAGGCGGGTAATAAAGGCTTCCCATTTTGATATCAGGTCGAGCAGGTCTTTTTGCATTTCTGCAACACCCTTGCCCTCTGACACCGTACGGATAATAACACCAAAGTTTTTAGGCTTAATGCTTTCGATAATTTTGCGCAGACGGGTGCGCTCCGTATTACTCTTTATCTTTTTTGATATAGATATAACCTCAGAGAATGGCACCAGAACAACGTACCTTCCGGCAATAGATAAGTCTGAACTTAAGCGGGGGCCTTTTGTAGATATAGGCTCTTTGGCTATTTGTACAGGTATAAGCTGGTTTTTGGTCAATATCTCAGAGATCTTTCCTCCCTTGCTGATATCGTCCTCCAGCTTAAAGTTATCTAAAAGCTTCGATTGGTAACTTCCACCACGCACCTGCTTGGCCAGCTTTAGCAAGGTTTGCACCTGCGGACCAAGATCAAGATAATGCAAGAATGCATCCTTCTCATAACCTACATCAACAAAAGCAGCGTTAAGGCCGGGCATAATCTTTTTGATACGGCCCAGGTATATATCGCCAACAGTATAATTGTTGCTAACCTGCTCTTTGTGCAGCTCTACGAGTTGTTTATCCTGTAATAATGCAATAGTAGCCCCGTTGGGGGATGAATCGATAATTAATTCTTTTATCAACTGCTACTCCATTTCTTTACCGGTAGCCCTGTATTATACAGGGACCGAATTTCATACTATAGGGGTAAAAAAACAATACTGTATTCGCCCTATAATGGCGAAAAGGAACTAAGATGCTAAAAAGCAGTGCTTATTTCTTTTTGTGTCTGTTTTTTCTTAAACGCTTTTTGCGTTTGTGGGTAGCCATTTTGTGTCTTTTACGTTTTTTACCGCTCGGCATAATAATAATTTTTAAATGTTAATTACTTTTTAATTCCTTGATATATTGGTCGATGCGCTGTCCGAAAACCGGGTTAGGCATCATTTGCTTGCATTTTTCGTAAGCTGCAATGGCTTCTGGTTTCTGGCCCAACTGTTTATACGTCTCTGCCAGATAAAAGTACGACTCGAAGTCAGGTTTTTTTGCAATCACTGTTTTAAAACGCTGTACTGCTTTGTCAAACTGCCCTGATTTCATCGAAAACAAACCCAAATTAAGGTTTGCGTTAATGTTATCCGGGTCTTGCGTAACCACCTCGCGCAATAAAGCTATACCCTGCATCGGGCTTGCCCCGCCATTTACATATGCTACCCCTAAACCGGTTTTAGCGTCTAAGCTTTTCGGGTTAAGTTTAAGCGCGTTGGTAAATGCCTCGACCGCGCCTGTAATAAAGGCCGGCGTTACGGCGGTATCCTGCGTTATTTTAAATGCATCGTTAAACCGGTTGCCCGATGTTAACCATGCATCAAAGCTATTGTTACTTTTAGCAACAGCCATATAATAAAAAGCTGCCGGCGCGGGCTGATCTACATCATCCCAGGCAGCAGCCAATTGTTTGTTAAGCGATAGCTTTTCAGCATCGCCCGATACTTTTTTTAGTTGTTGCTCTAAACCTTCGATCTTTACGGTCAGCGAAGGCCCAATGGCAACTTTGGCAGGCTCAGATACGGTCTCGACAGTTACATTTGATACCGCTTTAGCTGCCTGAGGGGCAGCCGGAGCGGTGTCATGTGTCTGGCTGGGTTTTATCAAACCCTTTACCGGTAATGAATACAAATAGCCCATGATAGCCACTACGGCCACAGCTACGACTATTTGTTTTTTTTTCATGTTTCCTTATTTAACTTTAGATGCTTTGTTGCCTGTTTTTACTTTTTCAACAAAAGTTTTAGCCGGCTTGAAACTTGGCACAAAGTGCTCAGGTATGATTATAGCAGTATTTTTAGAAATGTTACGGGCTGTCTTTTTAGCTCTCTTCTTTACGACAAAACTTCCAAAACCTCTTACATAAACATTCTCGCCGCCAACCATTGAGTTTTTAATAACTTTAAAAAACGCCTCAACTGTTTCCTGAACATCAACCTTCTCAATACCAGTTTTAGATGAGATTTCAGTTATAATTTCTGCTTTAGTCATATCTGATTTTCCTTAATTTATTTGTAATTACTTAACTTATTTGGGGTTGCAAAAGTATTGGTTTATCTCGAAAGATTGAAATAATCGGTGCTTTTTTTTTCGTCAGAGCACAAACTACTACACTAACTTTACAAATACCATTCAATTAAGCACTTTATAGCCTAATTTTGTCTGTTATGAATTTTTCTGATGAGCTTGTAAATTGGTATACTCAAAACAAGCGCGACCTGCCCTGGCGACACACCACCGACGCATATATCATATGGCTATCTGAAATTATTTTGCAGCAAACCCGTGTAGAGCAGGGCCTGCCCTATTTTTACCGCTTTGCCGAGACCTATCCTGCGGTTACCGACTTTGCCGCTGCCGAAGAAAACGAGATCCTGAAACTTTGGCAGGGCCTGGGCTACTATTCACGTGGGCGCAATATGTTAAAAACAGCCCGTATGGTGCAGGATCTGTATGGCGGTAAATTTCCGACCAGGTACGCCGACCTTATCAAACTAAAAGGCATCGGCGAGTACACCGCAGCAGCCATTGCTTCTTTTTCATCAAATGAAGCCAAGGCCGTTGTCGACGGAAATGTATATCGTGTGCTGGCCAGGTATCTCGGCATTTTTGAGCCGATCAATAGTACGGCGGGAAAAAAACTGTTTCAATTGAAAGCAAACGATTTTCTTAATAAGAAAAATTCGGCGTTACACAATCAGGCTGTCATGGAGTTTGGAGCCATGGTCTGTAAACCCAAAAATCCGGCTTGTGGGATTTGCCCGGTGCGCCTGGATTGTTACGCATTTAAACATAATGCCACTACCTCATTACCCGTGAAACTAAAGACGGTCAAGGTAAGACAACGCTATTTCAACTATTTTCTCTATACCGACGGCGAGCATATCCTTATGAACAAGCGCGATGAAAGCGATATATGGGCAAATATGTATGATTTACCTATGATTGAGACAGATGGAATTGCTCCTGTTAACAAATTAATTACCCATCCGGAAGCGGTTAATTATTTCGGAGAGGCCCTGGAAATATCAACCATATCCGAGGTGAAAAAGCATATATTAACCCACCAGCAATTGTATATCCGGTTTATCACCATAGCTAAACAACCTGTCAGTTTAAAGCCAAATTGGTTTTTCATAAAAGTAGAAAATCTACAAACGCTACCTCTTTCTAAAGTAATTTTTATATTTTTAGATAATTTTTTAAATTAGAAATAAACTTGTAAATTAGCCGTACAATTTAAACTATGTCTGGAATTAATAAAGTAATACTAATTGGCCATTTAGGTAAAGACCCTGAAATACGCCAGTTAGAAGGTGGCGTATCTGTTGCAAGTTTTCCTCTGGCTACTTCGGAAACTTTCAATAAAGATGGGAAAAAGGTAGAGCAAACGGAGTGGCACAACATTGTATTGTGGCGAAGTCTGGCAGATGTAGCAGCCAAATTTCTGCAAAAGGGAAAATTAGTTTACATTGAAGGTAAATTACGTACCCGATCATTCGAGGATAAAGAGGGTGTAAAAAAATATACTACAGAAGTTGTAGCCGAGAACTTTACCATGCTGGGCCGCAAAACTGATTTTGAACCAGATACTTTTCAACGTCAAAAGGTGGTCGACGAATTGCCGCCCGATATAGATGATATAAATTTTTAAACCCCGCCTTTAAGATTAAACCAAAAGCCATACCTAACCGGATGGCTTTTTTATTTGTAGCTAAAACATATAATCTGCCGGTTCAGTTTTATGTTAAAGTAGTACCTTCGCGAACCTGTTATTTAATTAATTGACTATCCGGATGAAAAAGAGCTTTATTTATCTGCTTTGCTGTATTTTACTCTCTAACTTAACTTATGCACAGGATGTTAACAGAACAGCTTTTATAAAAGACAGTATTGATGTCTATATAAACCGCGCTATGACCAACTGGCGTATACCGGGCGTTGCCGTTTGTATTATCAAAGACAACCATATTGTGCTGATGAAGGGCTATGGTGTAAAAGAACTCGGAATACCCGCAAAGGTGGATGAGAACACACTTTTTATGATAGGCAGCAATACCAAGGCGTTTACAGCTACAGCAATGGCTATGCTGCAAGAGCAGAAAAAGCTTTCGCTTGATGATAATGTGAGCAAATACCTGCCCTGGTTTAAGCTGGAGAATAAGGATGCAACCAATCAGCTTATTATTCGCGATTTGCTTTGCCACAGAATAGGCTTTAAGACCTTTCAGGGCGACTTTACCTTTTATAACAGCAACTTATCCCGCCTGCAGGTAATGGAGAAACTGGGGCAGATAAAGGCCACCTATCCGTTCCGTACCAAATGGGGTTATACTAACTCGGCCTTTTTAACTGCCGGCGAGATCATACCGAAAGTAAGCGGCAAAAGCTGGGAGGCATATTTAAAGGATAACATCTTCGCGCCGCTGGGCATGACCAATACCCTGGCGCTTACTGCCGATATGCCAAAATCATTTAACCGTACTGTGCCGCATACTTTGATAGATGAACGCCTTAGCGCTGTCCCCTACGGCCAGCTGGATAATATGGCCGCGGCCATGAGTATCTGCTCGTCGGTTAACGACATGAGCAAATGGGTAATGGCACAATTGAATAGTGGCAAAGTAGGCGCAAGGCAGGTCATACCCGAAAATGCAATTTTAGCCACCCGCCAACCACAGGACTATGTGGGCAGCATCCGCCATGTAAACGGCGAAACTAATTATGAACTATATGGCTTAGGCTGGTTTTTGCAGGATTATGCAGGTCATCGCATTGTGATGCATGACGGTGGTGTAACGGGCTATGTATCTTCAGTAACCCTGGTACCGCAAGATCACCTGGGGATTGTCATCCTGACCAATACAGACGAGAATTCGTTTTACGAAGCATTGCGCTGGGAAATTATGGACGCGTACTTTAAACTACCTTACCAAAATTACAGTGATAAATACCTGGCATCTTATAAAGCCAGCGCATCAAATGACCAGGCTGTTATCAAAAAGCTACGCGACTCTGTGATGATGAACTTACAACCGGCACAACCGGTCAGCGCGTATCTCGGCAGGTATCACAATGATTTGTATGGCGATATGACCATTACCCAGGGCGAGGGCAATAGTTTGGAAGCACGCTTTGAGCATCACCCTAAAATGTTTGTTAAAATGCAGCCGGTGGGCGGTAATCGATTCTTTGCTACGTTTTCTGACCCCATTTATGGCAAAACGGTTTTCCCGTTCACTGTTCAGGCTGGCCGAATTACAAGTGTACGCGTCAAGGTGGCCGACTTTGTGGAGCAGGACCCTTACAATTTTAAGAAAGTAAACTAACCGGATTGCCTTTTAATCAGAAAAGCCCTGCAGTGTTATATGGTATATGAGGCAGGTATTTCCGGGCACTTTTGAGCTACCCTTTTCGCCAAAGGCCAATCCAGAGGGAATATATAGGGTTATAGTACCGCCTTTGCCTATAAGCGGCAGGCCAATGCGCCATCCTTCAATATCAAAATTAGCCAGTTGAAAATAATAGCTGGATTGTGCGTCAAACGGCGTTTCGTCTAAAAGGAATCCGGTATAATTAACAACAACGTTTGACGATGATGTAGGATGCGCACCTGTTCCGGGTGTGTCGATATGATAATATAACCCTGAAGGGTCTTTGGTTACATCTGTTATTTGGTTTAAAAGAAAATAGTCCTGTATAGCCTTATCATCATACTTTGCCTGCTGAGAAGCATCAAAAGGCGATTGAACTGTTTTTCTGCATGCCGAGAAAGTAACAGCTGCACATATACCCAGTAGTAGTAAATATCTTTTCATTTTATATTTTTCAATTAACGCACCAAAGAAACCGCTTAGTTTGCAGTAACTCCATCCAGATCAAGCGTATAAACAAGCACTGAATTACCAGGGATACCATTCACTTCTCCGGAGCCATAAGCTTGTCCCGAAGGGATAATTAATAAAATACGGCCGCCTGTACCAATTTTAGGGATACCCGCTTGTAGCCCGGCAATAAAAGCGCTTACTTTAGCTTGTACACCATTAGTCGCGCCTATTGAAAGACCGTTAAGATACCCGTAAGTATAGGTAACTTTTACTGTCGACAGCGCATTAGGTTTGGGGTCTGTGCCAGCATTTGTAATGTGGTAATAAACCCCGGTTGCCGGATCTTTGGTTGCAGTAATATTATTAGCTTTTATATAATCCTGTATTTTCTGATCGTCAATCACAGCCTGGTTTTTGGCCTGAGTGGTTGTTTGTACTTTTTGACAAGCCGATAAACCGGCAATTACCAGTACAAGTAGTAAAAAATATCTTTTCATGCGTTTTCTATGCAACTATACTTAAAAAAATAGGATGCCTTTAAATTTTAACATTTTTTAGCATTTACACAAACCTACCGATAATAACGGCTGTAGCGATAACGCCAAACCGGTTAAACTATTATTTACGCCCGGTTAAAGCGCTGTTTTAATTTTCAACTCGTTTAACTGCGCATCGGCTATGGTAGATGGCGAATCGATCATCACGTCGCGGCCCGAGTTATTTTTTGGGAAAGCTATCACATCGCGGATAGAATCCAACCCGGCGAATATAGAGCATAATCTGTCAAACCCAAAGGCGATACCACCATGCGGCGGGGCACCATACTCAAACGCATCCATTAAAAAGCCAAATTGCTTCTGAGCTTCTTCTTTGCTAAAGCCCAGGTGTTTAAACATCAGCGCCTGCAAATCACGGTCGTGGATACGGATAGAACCACCGCCAATTTCGGTACCGTTGATCACCAGGTCATACGCATTGGCACGTACGTCGCCGGGCGCAGTATCTAACAGTGCAATATCCTCTGGTTTTGGTGATGTAAACGGATGGTGCATGGCGTGGTAACGTTCAGTCTCTTCATCCCACTCCAGCAGCGGGAAGTCAAGTACCCAAAGCGGCGCGTAAGTGTTTTTATCGCGCAAGCCTAAACGGGTCCCCATCTCCAGGCGTAACTCGTTTAATTGTTTACGTACTTTATCGGTACTGCCTGCTAACACCAGCATCAAATCGCCTTTTTCAGCACCAAATGCAGCGGCCCAGTTGGTCAGGTCATCCTCCGTATAAAATTTATCTACTGATGATTTTAAAGTACCGTCGGTATTATAACGGCAATAGATCATGCCTGTGGCACCAATCTGCGGGCGTTTCAACCACTCGGTCAACTCGTCAATTTGTTTACGGGTGTATTCGGCACAACCTTTGGCGTTGATACCAACTACCAGCTCGGCATTATCAAAAATACCCAGGCCTTTTCCTTTAACCACATCATTCAACTCAACAAACTGCATCCCGAAGCGAATGTCAGGTTTATCTGAGCCATATAAACGCATGGCGTCAGCATACTGCATCCGCGGGAAATCATCAAACTCAATGCCTTTAACGTTTTTAAACAGATGACGGGTCAATCCCTCAAAAATATTCAGGATATCTTCCTGGGTGATGAAAGCCATCTCACAATCAATCTGCGTAAACTCCGGCTGACGATCGGCCCGCAAGTCTTCGTCGCGGAAACATTTTACGATCTGGAAATAACGGTCGAAACCACTCACCATCAGCAGCTGCTTAAAAGTCTGCGGCGATTGTGGCAGGGCGTAAAACTCGCCCGGATTCATACGGCTTGGTACCACGAAATCGCGTGCACCTTCCGGCGTCGATTTGATCAGCACCGGGGTTTCAACCTCGATGAAATTCAGATCATCCAGGTATTTACGTATCTCCTGAGCCATTTTGTGACGCAGCACCAGGTTATTACGTATAGGGTTGCGGCGCAAATCAAGGTAACGGTATTTAGCACGCAGCTCCTCGCCGCCGTCAGTTTCATCCTCAATTAAAAACGGCGGAATTTTTGCCGCATTTAAAACTTCTATATCAGCAACGGCAATCTCAATTTCGCCGGTTGGTATTTTAAGGTTTTTGTTAGTACGCTCAATTACTTCCCCGCTCACTTTGATCACAAATTCACGGCCCAATGCGCGGCTGGTTTCGCGCAGAGCAGCATCAGTATCAACGTTAAACACCAGTTGGGTTAATCCGTAACGGTCGCGCACATCAATAAAAGTTGTGCCGCCCAGGTCGCGCGATTTTTGCACCCATCCGCATAAAGTTACGGTTTGGCCTAAATTATTGATATTAAGTTCGCCGCAAGTATGTGTTCTTAACATAGTAACTTCTTTTGTAAAGTTTGCAAAAGTATCATTTTAGTCCGAAAGTCCGAAAGACCAGAGGCCGGAAAGTCAGAACTTTCGGTCTTTTCTGACTTTCAGACTTGCACACTCTTAAAAAACACTACCTTTGCCATATAATTCTCAAGGGGTGCCTTGTTTTGGGAAAGCAAAATATCGCTGCAGCATATTTTACCAAACTGAAAGACAGGCTGAGATCAAACCCGTTGTTTTGGATTAACCTAATGTAGAGACGCAATATGTTTTGCGTCTTATGACATCCGGTTCGAAACGCAACATGTTGCGTCTCTGCATATTCAAAACATACACCTGATCCGGGTAATGCCGGCGTAGGGAGAGGTAATAAGTTAAGTGTACTGTGCATTGTACCCTGGTGTGCAGATGGTTTAACGTTTTATAACACACAAATTGAAAAATTTATTTACGGCATTATTTGCCATGCTGCTGCCTGTCCTGGCATCGGCCCAATTCTCGGTATCCGGGAAAATTACTGACCAGCAAACCGGCGATCCGCTGCCCGGCGCTACCATCACCATTCAAAATTTAGCCCTAAGCACCGTTAGCAACGCTGGTGGCAAATACGTCTTTAAAAATTTAAAAAGCGGCAATTATACCATTGCGGTTAGCTATTTGAGCTATCAACCCATTACAAAAAGTTTATATGTTGATGCCAATAGTTCGCTTGATTTTATATTAACCCGCAGCCATAAGGTAACTGAAGAAGTTACCGTAAACGCCACCCGCGCATCGGCTAATTCACCCACGGCGTTTACCAACCTCAGCAAAAAAGACATTGACAAAAACAATACAGGCCGCGGCTTTGAATATCTATTGGAGCAAACGCCGTCCACAGTAGTAACCTCAAATGCAGGTGCAGGCGTTGGTTATACCAGCATCCGCATTCGCGGCTCTGACCCAACCCGTATCAATGTCACCGTAAACGGCATCCCGATAAATGATGCCGAAGATCAGGGCGTCTACTTTGTCGACCTGCCTGACCTGGCCTCATCTGTAGATAATATCCAGGTGCAGCGCGGTGCAGGTACCTCAACCAATGGTGCAGGTGCTTTCGGCGCCAGCATCAATATCCAAACCACCACCCGTCGCGACAGCGCTTATGCCGAGTACAATGGTGCGGCCGGCTCTTACGGTACGGTTAAACACACCTTCAACTTAGGCACCGGTTTATTGGGCGGGCATTTTACGTTTGACGGCCGGTTGTCAAATATGTATTCTGACGGTTATATAGAACGTTCTGCCTCTAAGCTGCGCTCTTACTTTTTAAGCGGGGCTTATTATGGCAAAACCAGCGTGGTACGCGTCAATATTTTCGGCGGATATGAGCAAACCCACCAGGCCTGGGACGGCGTACCTCAAGACAGCGTACTTCATGGCAACCGCAAGTATAACGAGTTGGGATACATAGACGCCACCGGCAAATATTACCCAAATCAAACTGACAATTACAATCAAAATTACTACCAGTTACTGTATAACCAGCAAATTAGTCCGCTGCTGTCATTTAGCGGGGCACTGCATTATACTCGCGGCTATGGTTATTATGAAGAATACCGGAACGATGATAATCTGAGCGATTACGGCGTCACGCCGGTAATAATTGGCGGTGTGACTGTTGCCTCGACCGATTTAGTACGCAGATTATGGTTGGATAATGATTTTTACGGTGCCACTTATAACTTCAGTTACAAACCATCCGGCAAACTTGATTTTACGCTCGGCGGTGCTTACAATGAATATAAGGGCCGGCACTATAATAACATAGAATGGACACAACAAAGCACTAATATTCAACCGGACTATGAATATTCGCGCAATACAGCTAAGAAAACAGACTTCAACCTGTTTGCGCGTGCTGAGTATCATTTAGGCGATGTATTGCTGTACGGCGATATGCAATACCGCCATATTGGCTACTCGTTTTTGGGCTTTGACCAAAATCTGAACAATGTACAGCAGCAGGTCGGACTGAATTTTTATAACCCGAAGGCAGGTATCACTTACCAGGTTACCGATAATAGCAATGTATACGCTTCCATCGCGGTAGCAAACCACGAGCCTAATCGTAATGACTTCGTGAACTCATCACCCATCAGCCGCCCGAAAGCAGAAAACCTGAAAGATCTGGAGTTTGGCTACCGCACCGCGCAATCAAACTTCACTGCAGGTATTAATGGTTTTTACATGTTGTATAAAAACCAACTGGTGCTTACCGGCGCATTGGACGATGTAGGCGAGGCCATCCGCACCAACATAGCCGGCAGCTACCGCGCAGGTATCGAGCTGAATGGGAAAGTCCGAATAGCACAACCCTTAACCTGGGCAGCTACCGCAACCCTGAGCACTAATAAAGTGAAAAACTTTAACCAGGTATTATTTGATGAAAACGGCGATCCGGTAAATTTCCATTACGCCAAGACGGATATTGCCTACTCGCCCAACTTTGTGGGGTCAAGCACCGTCAGCTATCAGCCAGTGCGCAACGCCGAAATTGCATTTATCAGTAAATATGTAAGTCAGCAGTACCTGGATAACACCTCATCCAATGATCGCGCATTGCCGCATTACTTTGTGAACGATGTTCGCCTGAACTATAATTTCAGCATCAAAGGTGTTAAGAATATTGGTATCGGACTACTGGTCAACAACATATTCAGCGCCAAATATCAATCAGACGGCGCAACCTACCCCGGGGTTGAGGGAGGCAAGGTTGCTAATTACAATTATTGGTTTGCTCAGGCGCCTGTTAATTTCCTGGCATCATTGAACCTGAAGTTTTAACAAAAAGCATAGCCCCGGACCACCGGAGCTATGCTTCTAAGATAATAAGATGAGCCTTTTACATCAATGGTTGCAACTGTTTATTGAGCAGGCAGGCCAAACCACCTTTTGGGAGTGGGCTGCGGTGATTTTAGGTATTGCGGAGGTTTTGTTGGCCAAAGTCAATAATATTCTCCTCTATCCAACGGGAATAGCCGGTACCATTATTGGTATTTATGCTTTGATGCTGGCGGGGCTTTATGCCGAATCAGTACTGAGCTTATATTATATCGTGATGAGTATTTATGGCTGGATACATTGGATCAGGCGTCAAAATGCACCCCCTGTAAAGATCAGCCGGGCCACAAAAAGAGAATGGGTGATAACCGTTTTAATAGTAGTTGCAGGCTGGGCAATATTTTCTATTGCACTCAAAAAGTTTACCGCTTCAAACGTCCCCGTCTGGGATGCCTGGGTATCGTCAACCGCGTGGGCGGGTATGTGGCTGCTGGCCAGGCGCAAGCTGGAGAACTGGGTATTATTAAATATTTCTAACCTGTTTGCTATACCGTTGCTGTGCTATAAACATTTGATCATGTTTGCAGCCCTGACGCTGTTTTTGTTTATCGTAGCTATTTTCGGATTTATAGAATGGCGGGCGATCTTAAAAAAAGAAAACGGGGCTAACCAGGCACCAACACCTTAAATTATGGAAAAACAGCTGTCACATCCATCGGTTTTCATTAACCCGGATGACGTAAATATCATCAGAGAAAACGCCGCTGAAGCTGAGCAATTGGGTATGCTGCATCCTGAACAGTTGAAAATTATTTATTGTGAAGGCTGGTTTAAACTTTTAATGCCCGAAGCTTACCGTGGGCAGCAGCTCACATTATCCAACTTAGTGCACTTGCAGGAAGCCATCAGCTGGGCCGATGGCAGCACCGGCTGGGTAGTCACGCTTTGCAGCGGCGCCGGCTGGTTCGGCGGATTTATAAATGCAGCATTAGCTCAACAGCTATTCGCCGATCCGTTGGTTTGTCTTGCAGGCAGTGGCGCGGTAGGTGGTACCGCAGAACTTATTGGCGATAGTTACCTCATCAATGGCAGCTGGAAATATGCCAGTGGTGTGCATCATGCCACTTATATCACGGCTAATTGCGCAATTACCCAAAATGGCCAGCCGGTTTTAGGTGATGATGACGAACAACTTATATTGCCCTTTGTTTTCGACAAAAAGGATGTGGTGCCTATCCCTGCCTGGAAATATATGGGTATGGCGGCAACCGGCAGCGATGCCTTTGAGATTGTGAATTTAACCGTAAATAAGAACCGCGCGTTTAAAATTGATCCGGCTGCTGCGGTTGTTGACGCGCCGTTGTACCGTTATCCCTTTCTGCAATTAGCAGAAGCGACCTTAGCTGTAAACATATCGGGCATTGCCATACATTTTATTGATTTGTGTGCCGATGTTTTTAATGACCGCATGAATCACCCGCGGTTAACACCATCCCAAAAAATTATTCTGATCGAAGCGTTGGCTTTGGCTGGTAAGGAAATGGAGAATCTGCGTCGGGCGTTTTTTGAGGCGGTGGATATTTCCTGGGGTGACATTGTACAAAATAACATAGTAAGTGGTGCTAATTTAGATGCTGTAAGCACAACCAGCCGTAAACTGGCTATCTCGGCCAGAGAAATTGTTGATCGCCTTTATCCGCTTTGCGGATTAATTGCCGCAGGCTCTGATACTGAGATCAATCGCGCCTGGCGCGATCTGCACACCGCCAGTCAGCATACATTGTTAAGTCCGCTCTAAATCTTGCTACGGATTGGGCGATGGCGGATTGCTTCGTCATTCCTTCTTATAACGATGTATAGAAACATAAACCGCTCACTGATCCACGAGAATGTGAATCAGTTGGATCATTTGAATCGCGCGGAAAATTCAAGACACTGAAAATAAGGTTGTTAAAAATATAGTCGCAAAAAACGGATCAGTTTGGATCACGTTTCCTGACATTTAAGTCTTTTATTGATCACTCTGTGAATTGTGCGCCTACAGACAATGGAGCATTCTTAGTATGCGTTATAAAGCCTCGCCTGTTAACGTTATCCCTCCAGCAAAAACACAAACAGCTCTTTAGGGCCGTGGGCGCCTAAAACGAGTGTCTTCTCGATATCGGCCGTACGGCTTGGGCCGGTTATATTTGATATCATAGACGGGACATTGCCGTTATATTTTTGCCTGATCAGCGCAAAACCGTCTTTCAGATCGGCTACCAGTTGCGATGTATAGGCCAGTACAATATGCACTTCGGGATAAATGTTTAGCCTGCGGCCTGCAGATTGCGCGCTTGACACCATAATGCTGCCGTTACGTGCCACTAATGCCTCGCAAAGGGTCAAACCCACCTCGGCCTGGGTAAAGTCT
Source organism: Mucilaginibacter panaciglaebae (assembly GCF_039539265.1). NCBI lineage: Bacteria > Pseudomonadati > Bacteroidota > Sphingobacteriia > Sphingobacteriales > Sphingobacteriaceae > Mucilaginibacter > Mucilaginibacter panaciglaebae. The sequence continues at coordinate 72,665 of NZ_BAABCV010000009.1, read as the reverse complement.
TTATCCGTCTCAAAAAACGGAAATTCGTAGCGGTTTAATACTTCCTGCAAGCCGGGTTCCCAGCAGTATATTTTACGCCAGTTACGTTTCTCGGCCAGTTCTAATAAGGTCTCTATAAACTGCACCTCATCCTCGCAAAAAGCAAACTGACCTTGCACGGCAGTAAACTCCTCGGCAAACATTACATCCAGATCCTCGGGTGCAGGCGGATACATCGGCAGGTTTTCCAGGTTTGGGTAAGGGTTATCTCTTTTCTCTAACAAGGCCTGACGTATTTTCTTCAGTAGCTTTTCTTTGGGTGTGGTAATGTCTCGCATGGGTTGGTTTATTGAGCTTCGGCGTCAAAAATAGTATAAAATAAAAAAGTCCTTAGCGTTAAGTTAAAAAACTTTAAACTAAGGACTTTGAATGGCTTTAAACTTTTATTTATTCGCCCTGGTTGGCTTCTTTTTCTTCAGGGTTTCTTTCAAACGTTCCGGAATGGTCAACCACGCCTTCGTGCTGTAAGCCTTGTGCAGCCGCCTCTTGATTTGCTCCGGGATTATCCACACCATTTACAAACTCGTCATAAGTAGTACGGTGCTCAAAGGGGCGTTTGCCCAGTATCTCTTCCAGATCAGACTGGAACAAAATCTCTTTCTCCAACAGCTTTTCAGCCAGTTTGATCAGGCCCCCGCGTTTATCAAGCAACAATTGCTTGGTACGTGCATAAACGGCGTTGATCTGATTCCGAACTTCGTGGTCAATCAGTTCAGACGTTTTCTCTGAGTATGGCTTGTTGAATTGATATTCGCCCTGCGTATCATTGAATGATACGTTACCTACCTTATCGTTCATGCCATAAATGGTAACCATCGCATATGATAGTTTGGTAATGCGTTCCAGATCGTTTTGTGCCCCGGTTGATATCTTACCAAAGGTAATATCCTCGGCAACACGGCCGCCCATCGTCATACACATACCGTCTTCCAACTGTTCTATAGTATATAAGAACTGCTCTTTAGGCAGATATTGCGCATAACCCAATGCAGCAACGCCACGCGGCACAATAGACACTTTAACCAACGGATCGGCATGCTCCAGGAACCAGCCCGCAATAGCGTGTCCGGCTTCGTGATAAGCAACGATGCGTTTTTCTTCGGGCGATATGATCTTGTTCTTTTTCTCCAAACCCCCAATAACGCGGTCAATAGCATCCTGAAAATCCTGCATATCAACGGCCTCTTTGTTACGTCGGGCAGCAATCAGTGCGGCCTCGTTACAAACGTTGGCAATTTCGGCACCAGCAAAACCCGGGGTTTGCGCCGACAATTTTTTAGCGTCAACACCGTCGGCCAGTTTAACCGGTTTTAAGTGTACTTTAAATATCTGCTCGCGGCCAATCAGGTCGGGTTTATCAATGGATACCTGCCTGTCAAAACGGCCGGGGCGCAATAAAGCTGAATCCAATACATCCGGGCGGTTAGTAGCGGCCAGGATAATAATACCTGAGTCGGTACCAAAACCATCCATCTCAACCAATAACTGGTTTAATGTATTTTCACGCTCGTCATTACCCCCTACGATATTGTTCTTGCCACGGGCACGGCCAATAGCGTCAATCTCATCAATAAAAATGATACATGGCGCTTTATCTTTAGCCTGACGGAATAAATCGCGCACACGTGATGCGCCCACACCCACAAACATTTCCACGAAATCAGAACCTGATAAGGAAAAGAAAGGCACCTGCGCCTCGCCGGCAACAGCTTTAGCTAAAAGGGTTTTACCGGTACCCGGCGAACCCACCAACAGCGCACCTTTAGGTATTTTACCACCCAGGTTAGTATATTTCTTTGGATTTTTGAGGAAATCGACGATCTCCATAACTTCTTGTTTGGCCTCTTCCAGACCGGCAACGTCATTAAAGGTTACCGATACCTGGGCCTCTTTATCAAACAAAGTAGCTTTTGATTTACCTATGTTAAAGATCTGGCCGCCCGGGCCGCCGCCTGCACCACCGCCCATACGGCGCATGATGAACATCAGCATTACAGCAAACACCACGATCATGATAACACATTGCACCAGTCCGTTTGACAATAAGCTATCGTGCGGCACATATTTAACCGCTATTTTTTGCGATTCTGGCACATCTTTCTGCGCATTAGCAATTGACTGCTTTAAGCTCTCAAAAGAGGCATCGGTAAAGGTGTATTGAGGGTCGTTACCGGTTACCCCAAAAGCATGCTGCTGCTTTACAACATCAGCGTATTGCGGTTTTTTTAAGCTATCCTTTTTTATATGAACTTCGGCCACCAGGTAGTCGCCATTTTTATAGGCTTCAACATAATCTACGTCACCCGGTTTAAGCATTTCGGTTTCAAAACGCTTAAAATCAATTAAGGCACCACCACTACTCCCTGAGAAATAAGCTACGCCGACAAACACAGCTATTGCCACTGCGTATAACCACATAAAATTAAATTTAGGAGGCTTAGGGGTTATACGTTTATTCGGTATTTTTCTTATCGGTTTTGGCTTATCAAATTTCTTATCTTCCATTTGTTGTTTTAAATCTCACTGTAATTAAAAATTGAGCTATAGTTAGGCACTGCTTTTATAGCTTTTTATTTCGGCATCTCCCCACAAATCCTCTACACCATAAAATTCCCGTTTATCTGTTCTGAAAACGTGTACTACTACGTCTATGTAATCAAGCAGTATCCATTCTGCATATTCAAGGCCCTCTTTTCGCCAGGGCTCCTGTTTTAAGGCTTTAAAAATTTCTTCTTCGATACTGTTGGCAATTGCTTTGACTTGTGTGGATGAATCGGCATGACATATCACAAAATAATCTGTCACCGAACTATGAATATTACGAAGGTCTAATCTGACGATGTCATTTCCTTTTTTTTCCTGTATGCCATGTATGGCTAATTCAGAAATATAAGATGATTCATTGGTCGCTTTATTTTTTACCATCAAAAAGAATTAGTTTTGAACGTTTTTGAGTTAAGCATTATTATAAATATAACATTGCAAAATAACATATTTTCAGGATTATTTGTTGGACAAAATTTACTGACACTAAAAGAAGTCGACTCGACCAACAATTTCCTTAAAAACTTATTGTCAAATTCCAAGCCAGTGCCCGAAGGAACGGTCATTATGGCAGAAGGGCAATATGCCGGTCGTGGCCAGCAAAACAACAAATGGCATGCCGAACCCGGCAAAAACCTTACCTTCAGCCTGCTTTTACAGCCACATTTTTTAGACATTGCCTATCAGTTCGATCTCAATCGGGCCATCAGTATGGGCGTTTATGATGCACTGTGGCCGCTATTGGGCGACGCGCTTAAAATAAAGTGGCCCAATGATATTTATTATGGCAATAAAAAATTGGGGGGCATGCTGATTGAAAATTTATTGCAGGGCAGCCAGATCAAAAATTCGGTGATCGGCATCGGCCTGAATATTAACCAGGAAAACTTCCCGGAGGATGCTGTTAACGCAACGTCAGTAAGACAGATATTACATAAAGATTACCCGCTTAATGATATATTAGCTGACATTTGCAACCATGTTGAAGCGTGGTATTTAAAATTGAAAGCCGGTAAAACAAATTTTGTAAGGGATACCTATTTGTCGCGACTATACTGGTTTAATGTAGAAAAACGTTTCAAAACCAATGGCCAGGAATTTACCGGCACAATAACCGGAGTTAAAGACAATGGCTTACTAATAGTAAAGCACAACAATACAGAAACAACCTATAACCTTAAAGAAATAGAATTTTTAAATAAACAGTTATGAAGAAAATATTAACAATAATAGTCGCCTTGTTTTTAACTGTTGGCGCTTACGCACAAATTGTGACCCCGGTAAAATGGGCCTACGCAGCCAAAAAAACCAGTTCAACCGAAGTTACCGTTTTTTTGAAAGCAACTATCGATGCGGGCTGGCACATTTACTCGCAACATGTTAAAGATGGCGGCCCTATTAAAACCTCGTTTAACTTTGCCAAGTCAAAGGATTATAGTTTAGTTGGCCCGGCCACCGAACCAAAACCCGAAACGCGCTTTGAAAAAGCTTTTAATATGAACGTAAGCTTTTTTGAGAAAGAGGTAATATTTCAGCAAAAAATCAAGCTTAAATCGCCAAAGGTTACTGCTATAAAAGGTCAGTTAGAATACATGACCTGTAACGATTCAAAATGTTTGCCACCTGAAGATGTAAATTTCTCTATCCCTTTGGGTAAATAATTTTTTGATGATGACAGCAGCCCCGAAAAGCTTTTTTGTTAAATGGATAGCGCTGATTTGCCTGGTAATTGCTGCCAGCTTTGCAGCCGGCGTTAAACCAGCAATGGCACAAAACGATACCAGTGGCGTAACCTTTACCAGCATACCAACGGCTGCCGACAGCCTGGCTATGCGCAAAAAAGCGCAGCAGGCACAGGTAGCTAAACAAAAAGCAACTATCAGCGCGCCGGCTGCCGAAAAACCCAAATCGCTTTGGCAGATATTTATTGCTGGCTTTTTAGGAGGGCTGGCTGCTGTGATAATGCCCTGTATCTACCCGCTATTGCCTTTAACGGTGAGTTTTTTTACCAAAAAAGCGGGGTCAAGGGCTAAAGGTATCGGACAGTCATTGCTTTATGGGCTGTCAATCATTATTATTTATGTTGGCCTGGGGTTGATTATTTCAGGGCTGTTTGGCTCTGATGCGCTGAATGCCCTGGCGACAAACGGCATATTCAATATTTTCTTTTTCCTGTTGCTGGTGGTTTTTGGCATATCCTTTTTGGGTGCTTTTGAGATAACGCTGCCAAGCTCATTGGGCAATAAACTGGATGCTAACGCGGATAAAGGCGGCATAGCGGGTATTTTCTTTATGGCTGCTACATTGGTGGTAGTATCATTCTCCTGTACCGGCCCAATTATAGGCACCTTACTGGTTGAGGCAGCCTCAAAAGGCGACAGGCTCGGGCCTGCCGTCGGCATGCTGGGCTTCTCGGCCGCTTTAGCTTTGCCGTTTACGGCATTTGCGCTATTCCCGTCGGCACTTAAATCGCTGCCAAAATCGGGCGGATGGTTGAATACGGTAAAAGTTTGCCTGGGCTTTCTGGAGATTGCCTTCGCACTGAAATTCTTGTCAAACGTCGATCTGGCTTATCACTGGAACTGGTTTAACCGCGATATTTTCTTGTCGATCTGGATTTCTCTAGGAATGCTGTTAGGCTTATATTTATTAGGAAAAATTAAATTTTCGCATGACAGCGACGTGGGCTACGTATCAGTTACACGCTTTTTTATGGCGATACTGGTTTTTGCTTTTACGATTTATATGATTCCGGGCTTATGGGGAGCTCCGTTAAAACCGCTAAGCGCTTTCTTGCCACCGATGGCGACGCAGGAGTTTGACCTGTCTCAAGTGCCGGGCGGTGCAAGCGCGGCCGAGGTGGCAGTTAAAACATCATCCTTAGAAAAAAAATACGCTGCTAACTATACCCGCATTGCTACCCGCGGGCTGGATGCCTGGTACGATTATGATCAGGCATTACAGGTATCAAAAGAGCTGCACAAGCCCATCATGATTGATTTTACCGGCTTTAACTGTGTAAACTGCCGCCAGATGGAAGCCGATGTATGGACCGACTCGCGCGTTTTCAATCATCTTAAAAACGATTATATATTGCTGCAGTTAGTAGTTGATGACAAAGCAGAGCTGCAACCATCTGAACAATTTACATCAACTTATAGCGGAAAAAGAATCACTACACTGGGCGGCAAATGGAGCGATCTGGAAGCATCGCGCTTTAATGCTAACTCGCAGCCCTTCTATGTGTTACTGGATAGCGACGGCAATATGCTGACCGATAAAAACGGCGTCACTATACCGCCGTCGCCGGCTAATTATAATGTTGAGAGCTACCTGAAGTTCTTAGAAAGCGGAATTACCGCTTATCAAAGTGCGCAACAAGCCAAAAAATAACTTAAATTTGCGGCGCAAACGGTAGCACGTATATACATACTTGCCGCTAATCAGGTATAACCAAAATCCGCCATTTAAAAACAATGACCCCGATTAAGAAAATAGGACTTTTTACTTCAGGTAGCGACTCTCCAGGCATGAATGCCGCCATCAGAGCGGTAGTACGGACAGCAGTTTTTTATAACATTGAAGTTGCAGGTATCCGCCGCGGCTTTGAAGGTATGATAAATGGCGATATCTACGAGATGAATACCAAGTCGGTATCCAATATCATTCAGCGTGGCGGTACTTTATTAAAAACCGGCCGCAGCGAAGATTTCAAAACTGCCGAAGGCAGGCAGAAAGCCTACGAACAATTAAAGAAAAATGGCATTGAAGCGTTAGTTGCTCTAGGTGGCAACGGAACCCTTAAAGGCATGCGCGAGTTTGGCGATGATTATAAAGACATCAAGATCATAGGCGTGCCATGCACCATTGATAATGACCTGCGCGGATCTGATTTTACTATTGGTTACGATACCGCCATTAATACCGTTATTGAAGCCGTTGACAAGATCCGTGAAACTGCCGAGTCGCATGACCGTTTGTTTATTGTCGAAGTAATGGGCCGCGATTCAGGCATGATTGCCCTGCGCACGGGCATGGGTGTAGGTGCAGAGGCTGTGTTGGTTCCAGAAACCAAATCAGATATCAATGCACTGTTTGATCGGTTGCAAAGAGGCCGCAAAGACAAAACCTCAAAAATAGTTATGGTTGCCGAAGGCGACGAGCCGGGCAGCGCTTTCGAAATAGGTAAAGCCATTATGAAAAAGTTTCCGCATTATGATACGCGTGTGTCCATACTTGGGCACATACAACGCGGCGGCAAGCCAACCTGTATGGACCGCGTATTGGCTAGCCGGTTAGGCGTAGCCGCTGTTGAAGCGCTGAGAGATGGCCACACCGGCGAAATGGTAGGTTTGATTCATAATAATATCGCTTATACCCCATTTGGCCAATCAGTAAAACATCACCGCGATGTGAATGCCGAGTTTACGCGGATTGTTGAGATGCTGTCTTTGTAACGAGTCATAAGTTCTGAATCAATAGCCTTGAGTCTTTAAATTGACGAGACTCGGTGTAATTATAAAAAAGCTTGTGCGTTATCACAGGCTTTTTATTTACTCCAGACCCAATGGCTACAACAATTTCTCTGCTACTTCCTTCCAACTATTTACACGTTCGTATTCAGTAAGCCGCAAGTTGTGAGGCGAGGTAAACAGCAATTTGCGTCCGTTAAACCGCGCAAAATTTTTCGTACGATCATCGATCATTATATCGGTATTAACAATCTTGTATCCACAGAAAATAATATTGGTCCACTCAATAAACGGAAAGTAATCGCCCAGCCAGGCTTGTTTGTCCTCTAAAGAGTTAGGGAACTCGGTAGCGGCCGATACAATAAATACCTCGTACTTTTTATTTAGCTCGGCAATGACTTCCTGGCTGTCGGCAATCACTTTCAGGTCGCGGAAAAAACCTTTGCGGTTGATGTATTCGCGCAGGGTATGATCCAGTTCGGGCGGCAACAATTCACGAAACTCTTTGCCATGCATCTGGTCGAGCGTGTAGTTATATCCGTGTTCTTGCTGGTAAATGGTTATAAATTTGTCAATGGGGTCGGCAATAACCTCATCCATATCAATAGCTATGCTTAACTTATTCATGGCGGTAAATTTCAGACATTTACGCCGGAAAGCCTTTTGAATTTTGAATTTTTTATTTTGAATTAAATTCCTACCTTTGCGTCCCCCGCTGAAAGAAACTCCGGGGGAATGTTGGACACATAATTAAAATTAAAAAATGGCAACTAAAATCAGATTGCAAAGACATGGTAAAAAGGGCAAACCTTTTTATTACATCGTAGTAGCAGACTCTCGTGCACCACGTGATGGTCGTTTTATCGAGCGTTTAGGTTCTTACAACCCAAACACTAACCCTGCTACCATTGACATTAACTTCGACAAAACCTTTACCTGGGTAGACAATGGTGCCCAGCCTACAGATACTTGTCGTGCTATCCTTTCTTACAAAGGTGTGCTTTACAAAAAACACCTACAAGGCGGTGTTAAAAAAGGCGCTTTAACTCAAGAACAAGCCGACGCTAAATTTACAGCCTGGTTAGAGCAAAAAGACGGTAAAATCACCGGTAAAAAAGCCGACCTGTCTTCTACCAAACAAGCCGCACGTAAAGCAGCTTTAGAGGCTGAGGCTAAGAAAAAAGAAGAAAAAGCTGCTGCTGTTGCTGCTAAAAACACCCCTCCTGCAGACGAAGTTGAAGAAACTCCGGTTGCTGAGGCGGAAGAAGCATCTGCTGCTGAAGCTACCGAAGAAGCACCTGCTGCCGAGGAAACTCCGGCTGCTGATAGCGCTGAATAATTTTTGTACAGATTCAAGAATTAAGACAATTTACAATGGCGAAGTACCTGAGGGTTCTTCGCCATTGTCGTTTAAAACCAAAACCACCAAATTTGTAATTCGAATTTATACTCAAATGAAAATTCAAGACTGTTTCCGTATAGGCAGTGTACTAAAAACCAAAGGCCTGAAAGGCGAAATGCAGCTTTATGTTGATTTCGACGGGCTTGAGGATATTGCTTTCCAGACTATTTTTATCGAGATAGCCGGTAAGTTGGCTCCTTTTTTTGTGCAGTCTATCAAATATCATAATCATAACAATCAGGCTTACTTGTATTTGGAGGATGTAGATACCGTCGAGAAAGCTGCGGCCCTTACTAAAAAAGACATCTACCTGCCTAACAAATTAAAACCCGCCAAAAGCGAAGAGGACTTTACCTTGTTCGACCTGGAAGGTTTCATGGTGGTAGACGAGGACGAGGGCGAGCTGGGTATAATTACCGAGATCAATGAATATCCGCAGCAACTCATGGCTACGGTAATTTATCAGGATGCCGAGGTGTTATTTCCGCTTAATGAAGATATCATTACCGGTATTGACCAGGTTAAAGAGATCCTCTATGTCGATTTGCCGGAGGGGCTGCTGGATATTTATCTGGAGTAGTATACTTGTCATTGCTGTAAGGAGGAACAACGAAGCGATCGCGAACAATATCCTTGCGATTGCCCCCCTTGGCTTGTTCGATACTATATTTAGTTCATTCGGTTAACACAACGCCATATTTATGTTTGGATAAGTGACTGCCAATGCACCAAAATTAATTTGGTTTAAGCGCATTGTACTAGTCGGTTATTCAATAAAAATGTCTCAAACACTTTTGTGCATTTTTAGTTCTTATATTACCAACCACGTAATATGCATAAAATTATACCACTAAACGTTATCGCTAACGCTGATGATTTTGGCTTTGATAAACTTTTGACAGATGGCTGTATACTGGCGTTTGAGCGGGGTTACATAAATAGCATATCCATCATGACAAACACCGACTACTTTAATGAGGCGGTTTCTGTTCTCAAAAAATATCCGTCGCTTAGAAATATAGGCATTCATGTAAACTTTACGGCCGGGAAACCCTTAACCAACATGGATAAAAGGTTTCTAACTTCTGAGGGCGAATGGAACCCTACAGTTATTAATAAGTCATACACCATTCTTGATAAACGTGCGCGGGCAGCGTTTTATAAGGAACTTTGCTGCCAAATTGAGCAGGCGTTAAAAGTTGGAATTAATGTTAATCACTTAAATTCACACCATCATGTACATATTTTGCCTTGTTTTACAGGGATGTTCATGAAAGCCGCATCCAACTATGGACTTAAGTTAAGGCTAGCTCAAACCAACTCATCCGGCAATTTTTTAAAAAATTTATACCGGCGGAAACTAAATGCCATCATAGTCAGTAAAGATCTTCATTATGCTAATTATTTTGAATATCCTTATTCATCAAATAAGAAAAACCAAAGTGTGAATAATATCGAAACAATTGAGTTTATGTTCCACCCAACTTTTGACGAGTTTGGTGAACTAACCGACCATTACGATCCAATAAGCTTCAATAGATGGGCTCAATGTTTTACTGATCCGGTTTCTGAAAAGATTGCCATAATAAAGGATGGCGCTCTATGCCATTATTCAATTGCAGGGTTCTGAGATAATAGTTTTAGTTACGATAAAATAAAAAGCTTGCTTCGGCTAAAACCCCTTTTCCCGACTCATATATAGTTACCAAAACATTTGATTTTTGTAAAGTTTGTTGGTAACTATATATCACTTGGGACACGTAGGATTAATTTCATTTATTTTGATGCTTTGTTGATTTCACGCAGAATTTTGGTGTTTGTGTTTACACACTGTCAACTAATTTGAGTGGGCAAAAAGCTACGCTTTTTGGGTGTGATTTGGATTTTTGATCGCGTTAACAGTAGCTTTAAATGGCACAATAAAGCCGTTTAAAGATGCTAGAAAATAACAAAGATTTAGTGGTTATTGACCTTGCAAAGGTGCAGGTTTGCATTAAAAAAGTAACTAAGGATTGGTCAAAAGAATTGGCTCATCGTAAAGGACAGGTTTTTCTAACAAATGGTAATAAACCCCTATCGCAGACAACTGCCGATAATCAACGGCCGTTATCAGAAGATTAGTGGTTTCATTTGTATATCCATTTAATTCGTAATAGCTATTTCTTAAGGCTATTAGTAAATCAAAATGTATATCGGTAGTTCTATGTGTGATTGCAATATCATTATTTGATAAATTCCCATAAACAATTGAGGCTGTTTTTTGGCTATCGGTTATCAATATTAATCTGTATTTATCGCCATCTGGTATTACATCAAATGCGATAATTTTATCCTCTAATTTGTTCATTTACTAAATAAGGTTTAACCTCACAATATACCAAATACAAATCCTTAATTAACAATTATTTTAAACAAAAACTTGTCCCATATTGTTATTAATATTACATTTGTCGAAGCAAACCAAAGGAGGTTAAATGACATCACAATTTACAAGTCTATTACAGGTGCTTGATTTTTTTAAGGAAGAAACGACCTGTATAAGTTACTTAGCGCATAGCCGTTGGGGTAATGAGCCATCTTGCCCACATTGTGGTAATGTTGGCGCGTACGTCACTAATAGAGGCTATAAATGCAAGGCTAAAGAATGCCATAAGAAGTTCACTGTTACAATGGGGACTATTTTTGAAAATACTAAAATATCATTACGTATATGGTTTGCCGCAATGTATTTATGTACTGCTCACCGAAAGGGAATTAGTAGTTTACAATTAAGCAGAGATTTAAACATCACTCAAAAAACAGCATGGTTTTTATTGCATCGTATTAGAGAAATGCTAAATGATTGGGGCGATGATAAACTAAGCGGAGTTATTGAAGTTGATGAAACTTACGTTGGCGGATCTTTAAAGAATAAGAGCAATAAGAAACGCCGTGCAATACGTCATGCAAATGAACAATGGGGCGGAGTTAAGACGGCTATCTTTGCGTTGGTTGAAAGAGAGGGGCAGGTACGCACCGTTATGTTAGCAAATAAAAAGGCTAAGCTAATTGATGTACTGCCGATTATTGAAGCTAATGTAGATAAAGATGCTCAAATATACACGGATAGTTCGTCTATGTATGGAAGCCTTAAAAACACCTACAAGCACGAGCAAGTAAACCACGTTCAGCATGAGTACGTAAGAGGCAGCGTACACACTAACACCATAGAGGGCTTTTTTAGCTTGTTAAAACGTGGCGTAATTGGTATTTATCATTATGTATCACCAAAGCATTTACACCGCTATTGCAGAGAGTTTGAATACCGTTATAATAATCGTAAAATGTTAGATGTTGATAGGTTTGAAGCGGCGTTTAAAATAGCCAATAACAAGCGATTAACATACCACGCTTTGATTTCTAATAAATAATGATATAACTTTGTAGAACGAAAGGGGGGCTTTGTTGACTAATAACCCAAGCGCAATAAGCGATTATTACGAGAGGTCAGCCCCGAGTAGTTGTTATTCTTTACCTATTTTCTTAATAACATCTATACACTTTAAGGTTCTTTTTTGGAATAACTCAAATTCCCCTTTTGAAAAAACTTTCTTCCCAACCCCATTTCTAAAGTTAATTAAACTAAACTCTTTGGGTATTTTAGCCCCCTCTTTATAGTGGCTATATACGGGCCAATGTGCTACGCTGTTCCTCACATCTTTAATATATCTCAATTCCGAAAATAACTTAGGATACTTGTTTTTATACGAATCGGGATAGTTTCTTTTTATCAATTCATCAAGCGTGGCTATTTTATTATCAAATGTCAATCTGTCTAAAACAACCTCTCTAATATCTTTATATCTTTCTAATGTATCTACGAAATACATAGCTAAATAATCGGTAATTGTATCTTCTAATAAAATACAATGGTGTAATATATTACCCCTGTATTGAATGCTTAAATCAATTAAGCGTTTTACCTTTTCATCCATATTGCAATAAGGTTGACAGATAGTAAATATAATTATATTAACTTTGAATTATGGCAAAGAAAGAACAAGAAAAACAATCAAAGCCACGTGCTGAACAGTACGAAGAAAAAGTAAAGTTCAATGGCACGTTAGAACAAATGATACAAATGGCTGTAAAGCCAAAGCCTGGAAATAAGCAGGCAAAATAATATTGTACTTGATTTTATTGCTGCTCTAAAACACCACATTTAATAGCAAACCGCAATATAAAAGTCGTAGTACGCCGAAATGGCGTAGCTGTGTCTTTTTGCGGTTAGGGATGTGGTGTCCCATGAGTAGCGAAAGATTAAGGTTACGCCATAATTTTTTAACTCTAACCACACCACACAATGAACCTTTTACTTCGATTACTAAGAACATTGCTTTATGCAATATTAACGCTTATTGTACTTAACGGCTCTTTTTGGGGATTCCAGGAATTGATATACTTTATAATTGGCAAATTGGTTTACTTTCAGGAAAAAATGGGATTGCTTTTATTTTGGGCTGTTTTTTTAATAATCGGGACAACATTAATAGCGCTAATATTTGTTATTTTTCAAGCTATGGTGCTTGTTATCGTGTCGGCCATTTCAAAAATTTGCCCCTATAAAATATTTAGGCGATATTTTGTAATGATAATTTCTTTCCTATGCGCTCTAGGATGCTTATATGATACATGGCGAACATATGGATTCCCTAATTTAGTTACAGGAATAATACTTATTGTATTTAGTATTATGGCTATAACATTTGCTTACAAGATTACGGTGTTTTCATATTATTCAATTGACGAGATAGCAAGTGACCAATAACTATATATCATTTTGTCCCAACTCCTATATAGTTACCAGTTTGTTTTACATTTGGTAAACTAAACTTTACAAACATGAAAACACGCTTTCTATTTCCTTACAATTTCCGGCTTATTGGGATAATCCTGTTAATGATGATAACCCTAATATGCGGGGTACATCAATACCAAACAGGTGGGCTGTTCGAATCTACTTATCTGGGTAATCTCGAACCTATTCCGCATAATGTCTGGCTGCAAGTCATTTATAATGATGTGCTGCAGGTTGGCATCATTCTGAGCTTTTTGTTTATCGGTTTTTCGAAAGAAAGAATTGAAGACGAGCAGCTGGCTCAGCTAAGATTAGACTCGCTACAGTGGTCGGTTTATGTAAACTATGCCTTACTTATTCTGTGTATCGTGTTTTTTTACAATTGGACATTCTTGTCAGTGATGATGTTTAACGTCATAACGCCACTTATCTTCTTTATCGTTCGCTTCCGCTGGAAAATCTATTCGCTTAACCGTTCAATTAATACCGGCGCCCTATGAAAAACTCGCTCCGCGTAGAACGCGCCATCAAAAACATAACCCAGGGCGAACTTGCCGAACTGATCGGCGTATCGCGCCAAACCATCAATACTATTGAAAGTAACCGCTATGTGCCGTCGACTGTACTGGCCCTGAAAATTGCCTGGGTGTTTGGCAAACCTGTTGAGGAAATATTTATATTGGAGGAGGGGGACTAGAATCAAGAGACAAGACGTTCGCTCTCTAATTATAAAATACTTCGGCATTCTAAATTCAACATTCCTTATTGATATTTGCTTTATGAGAAAAACTGCCTTCGCGCCGCTCTTAACCCTTAACCGTGGTACCACCGATATCGATTTCTATAAAAACGCATTCGGCGCCACAGAAAACTTCCGCCTGTTGAATGACGATGGCAGCATTCATGTTGCTGAGTTTGAAATTGACGGACAGAAGTTTCATGTACACGAAATGATGCCTCAACATCCGCATAAAGTTAGCCCGGACGCTAACCGGGGCACTACCGTGATAATTGGTATGTTTACTGCCGATGTACACCAGGTTTTCAATCAGGCTATCGCGGCAGGCGCAACCGTCATATCGCCGGTTACCGATTACGAATACGGCTACCGCCAGGGCGAACTGCAGGACCCCTTTGGCCATCGTTGGGTGGTACAGCGCGAGATATAGATATTAGAGTCAAGATTTGTTAACCAGCATTCAATCTTGATTTTTTGGCTCTTGATTCTTCACTCTATCAAAAACCCTATCTTTGCCTCCATGCGTTTTGATATCATTACCGTACTGCCGGGTTTGTTGGAAAGCCCCTTTGCCCACTCTATTTTACAGCGTGCTCAAAAAAAAGGCCTGGCCCAAATACATGTACATAACCTGCGCGACTACGCTCCCGGCAAACAAAAAAGTGTCGACGACTATCCCTACGGTGGTGGCAGCGGTATGGTCATGACTATCGAACCGTTTGCCAAATGCATCGAGGCCCTGAAAGCTGAACGCGATTATGACGAGGTGATCTTCATGTCGCCGGACGGTGAAACGCTTAACCAGACGATAGCCAACCAATTGTCGGTTAAAAAAAACATTATCATCCTGTGCGGGCATTATAAGGGCATAGACCAGCGTATCAGGGATATATTCGTCACCCGGGAGGTATCTGTCGGGGATTACGTCCTGTCGGGCGGAGAGCTTCCGGCGGCTATTGTAGTTGATGCTGTGGTGAGGTTGATTCCGGGAGTACTATCTGATGAAACCTCGGCCCTGTCTGATTCCTTCCAGGACGGATTGCTTGATGCTCCGGTTTATACCCGCCCTGCTGAGTGGCAAGGCCATAAAGTTCCGGATATTTTATTGAGCGGCAATACTCCTGAAATTGAAAAATGGCGCTTTGAGCAGGCTGTCGAGCGTACCAGACAACGCCGGCCTGATTTGTTGGATGAGTAAAGACACAATACTTTGTGCCCCATGCCTATGCGTTGTTTATTGACGTCTTAATAAGACGCAAAGTATTGCGTCTCTACCGTATCATTTCAGCAAAACTTGTTAATAAAAAACTAAATGTTGAAATTTTTAAATTCGGCTTTTTAAATTCAAAAATTATCCCTATAATTGCAATCCGATTTTTACGGGTTAAAAATCGCATTTAGAGCTTAAAATCATGGATTTAGTAAAATTTGTAGAAGAGCAAACAGTAAAGGTTAATGAGTTTCCGTCTTTCAAAGCGGGCGATACTGTGAGCGTACATTATAAAATCAGAGAAGGAAACAAGGAGCGTATCCAGGTTTACCAGGGCGTGGTTATCCAACGCAACAGTACAGGCGTTTCAGAAACATTTACCGTACGTAAAGTTTCAAACGGTATTGGTGTCGAGCGTATTTTCCCTGCTAACTCACCAAACATTGACAAAGTAGAAGTAAACAGCTACGGTAAAGTACGTCGCTCTAAACTTTACTACCTGCGTGCCCTTACCGGTAAAGCAGCTCGTATCAAATCAAAAAGAGTGTAATCACTATCATACTTTTAAAAACCTTCCTGCATATGCAGGAAGGTTTTTTTTTGCCTTGCGGTTTAGCGAGTTTTAAGTATAATTGCATTTAGAGCAGGGCCAAGCTTAGTATTTATTTTTTTTTATAGCTTAATTTTCTATTTTTGATATGGTTGATTCTATAAATCACTCGTTTTCAAATCAAAAACCAATACTTATTAATTTAACTTATTGATAGCAAACTTTAACCTAAATAAATAGCATGTTAGTCACGCAAACCTTTTCCAGTTTAATTGAAAACAATAACTCTTCGTTAAACAACACATCTTCTGACCTGTTAAACGGATTGAAGGTATTTCATAACAACCAATGGTATATTTGTGGCAACCTGGCTCTAAATGAAGGCCTCGCCCCTCATAAACTGCTAAACTCTTCGCCAGAGGACCTGGATTACCAGTTACTGGTTAAAGCCGCCATGTTATTGGTTACTGAGGATGTTGAACAACCGGTTACTATTACCACAGGCTTTCCATATGCTACTTACCGTATTTACAAAGAAGCGGCTATTGAGCAATTGAAAAAAAGCCACATTGTAGAGTATGATGCCTCAACTTTTGGCGGTAACGGTAAAAGAACTTCTATACTTGATGTTAAAAATGTCGATGTTATCCCTGAAATTGTGGGTTGCTCTATCGCTTTGCGTAAAGGCGAAGAAGCGGCCAAAGGCAATTTCTTTATACTAAGCTGCGGCTTTGGTACGTTTGAATCTGTATTAAGTATGGACTCGGGCGTGGTTGAGCAAAGTATGGTTAGTACGCATGGCTTACGTTATGCTATTAACTACATGATCAACGAGCTGCAAAAAAGCCATTATCTGGAATTGCGCACAGCCAGCACCTTAGACGATGCTTTTCAGAAAGGATACCTGTACATCAATAAAAAGAATATCGATGTCAGAGAGATCCGCAAAAACGCTTTGAGAGCATATTACAATGAGGTAATATCGCCAAACTTAAGAAACGTTATCACTGACAAAAATTTAATGAAAACCAATAAAGTTTACCTGTGTGGGGGTGGCATGTACTACCAGGACCTGGTTGACTGCTTTAAAGCCGAGTTTGATGAAATTGCTCAACTTGAAGTAGTGAGCGACCCGGCATCATTGGCAAGTAAAGGTTATGCCCTGAACTCATTACGCATTTCAGGCGGGCTGGAAAAATCTTCAATTGGTATCGATATTGGTAACGCAACTACTGTTGTGACCCGTTTCGGTAACGACTAAATAATACAGTATTAATATCCATGCTAAGCATATTTAAAAAAGAAACACCGATAATAAATGAACCCGCAAGTAATATCAAAGACCTGGCGCATGATGGTCATAATTACTTTTCGGATGAATTGATTCTGCTGGATGAACCACTTTCAGGCAACCTGTTTTGTGCCGAAAAAGTACTGATAGAGCAGCATGGAATACTTAAAGGAAATGTAACATCAAAAACCTGCCTGGTTACCGGGCAGGTTAATGGTAATATCCTCTCGCTCGATTTACTGGATATCAAGGCCACAGCTATCGTTAGAGGCAATATCCAGTCGGCCAAAGTAAACATTGAGCCCGGTGCAGTAATAAACGGCTATATAACCGTTGGCGAAGACATAGAGGCGCTTACCGAACAATGGAATAAAACCAAATTTTCAACCGATCAGTATCTCAACGTCAACTCCGGTAAAGAGCAATTGGCTGTCAATAAGTCGGCAGTTGTTGTGCAAATTACGCCAGATCAAAAACCAACTGACCAAGCATCCGCTGTAAGCCAGGAGACACCCGTAGTTGAATTAAAACCTGCGGATGCAACAACAACGCCACCAGAGCCAAAACAAGCGCCAGACGCCGAAGAAAAGCCGGTGACCAAGCCGTTAGCTGCCGCCGCTCCGCCTAAAAAAGAGGAGCCGGTTAATAACCAGCGTTGGTGGTAAGCAAACCTAAACATAAAAAGGCCGATGTATACACCGGCCTTTTTCATTTATAATATTTTTGAACTACGCCGGCAGTTCGGCCAATACGGTACGGCCACCTTTAACCACCTCACCTATTTCGACATTAATTTTCGAGCCCAACGGCAGGAAAACATCAACACGTGAGCCGAATTTTATAAAGCCAAACTGATCGCCTTGCTTAACCTTGTCGCCTTCTTTTACATACCAAACTATACGGCGGGCCAGCGCACCTGCAATTTGCCTGAACAGTATTTGCGTTCCATCAGCGTTTTCGGTCACTACGGTAGTACGCTCGTTTTCTGTTGACGATTTTGGGTGCCAGGCCACCAGGTATTTTCCGGGATGATATTTAAAATATTTAACAACGCCGCTAATGGGGTTACGGTTAACATGAACATTAACCGGCGACATAAACACTGACACCTGTATGCGTTTGTCTTTCAGGTATTCTGTTTCTGTAATTTCTTCAATAACTACTACCTTGCCGTCGGCCGGGCATAGTACAGACTTTTCATCCAGGGCAATATCAAAATGCGGGTTACGGAAAAACTGTACGATGGTTACAAACAGCGCAAATGATAAGATATAAACTATCCATTTTAACGTGGTATACTGTGGCAGATAAAACTGTACAGCTGCGTTTAAAACAAAGATGAATAAGATACACAGCGCAAGGGACGTATATCCCTCTTTATGGAAAGTCATTTTTTTCATTAGTATAATCTGTTTTTTAATGGCAATGAAGCTATCATGTGTTTATAGACTATTGGGTTAGCACATGATGTTTCATGCCGCTAAATTAAGCATTTGTAACAAAGTATAAATAAGCATATACAACTGGTGCCGCAAGAAGCAGGCCATCAAATCGGTCAAGCAAACCACCGTGGCCCGGCAATATGCCACCCGAGTCTTTAACGTCAATGCTGCGCTTAAACATAGACTCGATCAGGTCGCCAATGGTACCAAAGCAACTGATAAGCACACCTATACATATCCATCGGTCAACCGGCAGTTCGGTAAAGTAAAGGCTGATGATGTAGGCGGCTATAGCGGTGATAATAATACCGCCAATCAAACCCTCCCAGGTTTTTTTAGGCGAATGGCGTTCAAATAATTTAGTCCGGCCCAGTTTACTGCCTACCAGGTAGGCACCGGTATCATTCGCCCAAAGCATCAGCAGGAAACCCATTGGGTAATGCAGGTTGGCTGAGGTCCTGTCAACATAAGCTAAGGCATAAAAAAAAGTAAACGGAATAATTGCAAATATCAGCCCCAAATAAGTGTAACCGATATTGGTGAACGGCGCGCTGTTTTTTTTAAAAAGCTCCTGTATAGGTATAGCGCTAAGCGTAACCGGTAACAGAAAGATCAGCCTATGACAATCGCTGTCAACCGCAATTAACGCAAATACAATATAGATGAATGCGCCATTGAGCACACCGGTTATCACATCGGGGTTAATTCCGGCTTTTTTAACCAGCCGGTAAAACTCAATTAAAGTCAAACCGCTAAGTAGTAAATAAAACACGCCGAATACATAGCCATTAATTAAAACGGAGGCCAGCATCACGATGATAAAGAAGAAGCCGGTTATGGCGCGAGTTTTCATTGGTAAAATTGTTTTTTTATAGTAATAAGGCTATCATGAGTGGGATCATTCAGATTTTGCCTGATACTCTTGTTTTATAATTGATTCAGGATCATTATTTCAACGGCCTGACCGAAATCTTGTTGGTGTATATAAACCTCAACATCGCCAAAATCGCAATGTGACGAAGCTTGCTTGTTTAATAAAACGGCATCAATCTGATGCTCGCAAAGCACCTGCTTTACAATTTCTGATTCATAAAAATCAGACGACGAAAAAAATTTGATCCAGTTTTTCTCCATTTATTTAAAGGGCATTTTTAATTTGCCCATTGCCATATTGCGGCACAGATACAGCAAAAATAAAATAATTATCAGGCTAAAGAGGTACACCGGCAAATTAAATACGTGTGTGTCGTCAGGATTAATACTGATCATTTTATTTTGGTACAGATAACTTACAATGACTGCGGTACCATTATTAATAAAATGCGCCCAAACCGATGTCCAGATGCTGCCACTCCACAACACAAAATAACCAAACAACACGCCTAGCATTAATCGCGGTAAAAAGCCAAAAAACTCCAGGTGAAAGGCGCTGAACAATGTGGCAGCTATCCATACAGCCGCGTGGGGGCTTTTCGTCCATTTAAGCAGAATGGTTTGTATACATCCTCTGAACATAAACTCTTCGACTACTGCGGTAAACAGGCCCACCACCAGCAGTTTAAATATCATGCTGCCTGCTGATTTCATTTGCAACAAAATAGTGGTTAGCTTTTGTGCCTGATCTTCAGTATCGCGCATCCATTTTTGCAGTCCGGATAAAAAATCGGGCAGCTGTAGTTTTTGGTTGATGTTGGCCAATCCCTCTATCAGCGGCGCAGACATCAGCATCACACAAAAAATAATAACCATTAAAAACCAGGGGAATTTAAACGAAGTTCGCAGATATCCGCCGGTATCCTTTACTACATATTTGGCAAAAATAAATGCCGCTGCAAAAATGGGAATAGTTGTGCTTACAATCTGCATTATCCATAGGCCTTCGGCTGCATGGGGGTCATTCAGGTTAAGTTGGGCAATCTCCACTAACGTGTTCACGCCAAACACCGCTATAACAACCCCGGCACCAATAATATAACCTGCACCAATGATACCAGCTATGATGCCGACAAAAATTAATAATTGTATAGATGGATGTTGTTGTTTGATAGCACTTTCTGTCATTTGGTGTAATTTTCGTATTTTTGCAGCGCTTAAAGATAAGCCATGTCGGTACAAATTGGAAATATTGATTTAGGAGAGTTCCCCCTGCTGCTGGCACCGATGGAAGATGTGACTGACCCACCCTTCCGTTATGTGTGCAAACAGCATGGCGCGGATATGATGTATACCGAGTTTATCTCGTCAGAGGGATTAATACGCGATGCCGCCAAAAGCCTGAAAAAGCTGGACATCTTTGAGTACGAAAGGCCCATCGGCATACAGATCTTTGGCAGCGACATTGAGCACATGCGCGAGGCTGCGGAAATATCTACCAAAGCCAACCCCGACCTGATTGATATCAACTATGGCTGCCCGGTAAAAAATGTGGCCTGCCGTGGTGCCGGAGCCAGCCTGTTACAGGACATTGATAAAATGGTTGCCATGACCAAAGCGGTTGTGGAGGCTACGCACTTGCCCGTAACTGTAAAAACCCGCCTGGGCTGGGATGACAATACCAGGAACGTCGAAGAGGTTGCCATGCGCTTGCAAGACATCGGCATTAAAGCGTTAACTATACACGGACGCACCCGCGCGCAGATGTATAAGGGCCAGGCCGACTGGACATTGATCCGCGAGATCAAAAGAAATCCGTTGATAAACATCCCCATTTTCGGGAATGGTGATATCGATTCGCCCGAAAAGGCAGCAGCCTGGCGGATGGAATATGGTGTCGACGGCATGATGATTGGCCGGGCAGCTATTGGCTACCCCTGGATATTCCGCGAGATCAAACATTACTTTGAAACCGGCGAACACCTGGCTAAACCTACTTTTGCCGAGCGCATTGACGCCTGCCGTACACACCTGATCAAATCAATAGAGTGGAAAGGGCCTAAAACCGGTGTTTTTGAGATGAGAAGGCACTATACCAACTATTTTAAGGGGATAGAAAACTTCAAAGAATATCGTATGCGACTGGTTACCGCTACCACTTTTGAGGAGCTGCAGGATATTTTGCACGAGATTGAACACAACCCAAGGTTCGATAATTCCGTATCTTCTATAGCGATTTAACATTTTTGTTTTTTTGCTTTTAACTAAAAGGTATATATTGCCAAAAATTAATTAAGCAGTGGCTTAATTTTTGATTAGCTGATTCTATATTTACTTAAACGAGTACATGTCATATGGTTACGTTTATAACAGACGGGGTTAAGGTGTCGGTTGAAACCATTTATCAGCCCGAATACTCAAACCCGGCAAACGATCATTTTATGTTTGCCTATAAAGTTAGTATTGAAAATATGAGCGACTACGCAGTACGCCTGATGAGTCGCCACTGGTATATATTTGATTCGAACGGCGCCAAGCGCGAAGTTGAAGGCGATGGCGTAGTTGGCCTGCAGCCGGTAATTGAACCGGGCAGCTCGCATGAATATGTATCAGGCTGTAACCTTAAGACCGACATGGGTAGCATGAAAGGCGAATATCACATGATGCGCCTGCTTGACAACGCCATGTTTGACGTACACATCCCCGAGTTTTATTTAATTGCGCCTTACAGGATGAATTAACCGCGGAGGCAAGATATAATCCTGATCAACTTTTTTATAACTCTCTGCTCCTTTACTTTTAAAACAGTAGGTTATTTATACCGAATGTTTAACCAGGCTAGGCTTAGTTGCGACGATTATTCAGCATTGAAGCATAATATAA
This sequence comes from Mucilaginibacter panaciglaebae, assembly GCF_039539265.1. Taxonomy (NCBI): domain Bacteria; kingdom Pseudomonadati; phylum Bacteroidota; class Sphingobacteriia; order Sphingobacteriales; family Sphingobacteriaceae; genus Mucilaginibacter; species Mucilaginibacter panaciglaebae. The sequence continues at coordinate 50,383 of NZ_BAABCV010000009.1, read as the reverse complement.
CAGCGTTGCTAACGAGCCCAACGCGGCGACTACATACGTCATGGCGGCCCACCATAAGGCGTCTTTGGCCTGTTGGTGCTCGTCGCGGGTTTGCATAACCGTGTAATTGTTGTTTAACCAGGCCAATGCCCGCCGGCTGGCATCAAACTCTACCGGTAAAGTAATAAAAGCAAATATAGTTACTATAGCCAGCCCGGCTACACCTATCGCCAAAACAATAGGGCTATTTGCAAAAATCAACAGCATTACCCCTATAAACAGCGTCACCTGTATTAGTGTTGACGCAGCATTGGTAATAGGTACCATAGCGGTACGTAAGCCTAACCAGCTATATCCGGCAGCATGCTGAACAGCGTGACCGCACTCGTGCGCAGCAACCGCGGCAGCCGCAACGCTTCGGCTGTTATACACATCCGGGCTTAAGTTTACCGTTTTAGTTTCTGGATTGTAATGGTCTGTTAACTGCCCTTCGACAGAAATTACTTCGACATCATAAATTCCGTTGTCGCGTAGCATACGCTCAGCTACCTCCTGACCCGAAAGGCCTGACATTAAAGCTATTTGCGAATATTCATTAAACTTGCTTTTAAAACGCCATTGTACAATCAGGCTTATTAAAGCTATGGCTATCATCAATAACCAGGCAGGGCCCATCGAAATATATCCCAAAATAAAGGTTAAATGATTCATGTTATAAATTTCTTATTTAAAACGGGTAATTCAAAAAGCATTCCAAGTGCCTGTAAGCCAGTCTAAAGCCCGTTTATCACCCAGCGCCCTGACATTTATGCAGTTACTATGCTAAATTTACAGTTAATCCGGCGCGAGCTTTGCTAACTAATTTAGCAAAATGTTTTGTTGATGCCGATTTAATCTGCACATTTGCACATCAGCAAATTAATTAAATGGCTAAAAGTAAGATCGCATATTTTTGTCAAAGTTGTGGCTTTGAGTCGGCTAAGTGGCTGGGCAAATGTCCGTCATGCCAGCAATGGAATACTTTTGTCGAAGAGATCATCGAAAAAGATCCTAAAGCTGTACCCACCTGGAAAGTGAGCAACAGCACCAGTACCCAACGGTCTAACAAACCGGTTGAGGTTGCCCACATCACTTTTACTGAGGAAGACCGCTTGTTTACGCCGGACAAAGAATTTAACCGGGTACTGGGTGGTGGCATTGTTGCCGGCTCATTGGTACTGATAGGCGGTGAACCGGGTATTGGTAAATCAACACTGATGCTGCAGCTGGCGCTTAACATGCCCAACGTCAGAGTGCTCTATGTATCCGGCGAGGAAAGCGAGAAACAGATCAAAATGAGAGCGGAAAGGATCAATGAGTCGACCAGTCAACAATCAAAAGTTAAAAATCAAAATGGCTCTGAAACAAATAAGGGCTGCTTTATACTCACAGAAACGTCGACCCAAAATATATTTAAGCAGATTGAAGAACTGGAGCCGGATCTGGTAGTGATCGACTCTATACAGACATTGCATTCTGCACATATTGAATCGACACCGGGGAGCGTATCGCAGGTACGTGAGTGCACCGCCGAGTTACTGCGTTTTGCCAAGGAAACCGCAACCCCCGTGTTCCTGATAGGCCATATCACCAAAGATGGAGCTATTGCAGGGCCTAAAATACTGGAACACATGGTTGACACTGTTTTACAGTTTGAAGGCGACAGACATCATGTTTACCGCATTCTGCGCACAGTGAAAAACCGTTTTGGTTCGGCTTCTGAACTGGGTATTTACGAAATGCTGGGTGAAGGCTTGCGCGAGGTGTCCAACCCTTCAGAAATATTGTTATCGCAACGCGATGAAGCCTTGAGCGGCATAGCCATATCGGCAACGTTAGAGGGCATGCGCCCAATGCTTATTGAAACCCAGGCATTAGTTAGCACCTCGGTTTATGGTACACCGCAACGCAACGCCAATGGCTTTGATGCCAAACGGATGAGTATGCTGTTGGCTGTGTTGGAAAAACGCTGCGGATTTAAATTGGGCGCGCAGGACGTTTTCCTGAACATTACAGGCGGTATCAAGGTTGAAGACCCGGCGATTGACCTGGGCCTGGCTGCTGCGATCATATCCTCGTACCAAAATATACCTATTCCATTTAAAACCTGTTTTGCAGGCGAGATTGGTTTATCCGGCGAGATACGAGCCGTAAACCGGGTGGAGCAACGCATCGCCGAGGCTCAGAAACTAGGCTTCGAACAGATCTATATTTCTAAATACAACATGCCGTCTGCAGCACAAGACAAAAAACGTATGGATCTGTCGCGGTATACCATTGACATTAAAATGGTAGCGAATATCGAAGATGTTTTTGAATTACTCTTTGGGTAGTCGGCAATTCTCTCTAAATGTCCCCCGGCAGGGGAGACTTCTGAAAGCGGCTTTAAACAAAAGTGATAAGCCCTCCCTTGCGGGAGGGTTGGGAGGCGCAGCAGGCTTTATTGCACTGCTACTGTAACCTTGCGGATAACGTTATTGTTATAATCGGCGACATATAAATTGCCCTGGCCGTCGATAGCTATAGATTGCGGGTTACTAAAACGTGCTGCAGCACCTACGCCGTCCTGCAACCCGGTGGTACCAGAAGCTCCTGCAAGTACATACAATACTTTTTGATTGGTAATTTCAAGGATACGCCCATTACTATCAACAATAAACATATTGCCTTGTGCATCTATAGCAAGGCTTGACGGGTTACCTATAAGGTCGGGGTAATTTAACCCGCCTGCATATGTAGTAACATTACCTGCTGCAGTAACCTTACGGATAGCCTTGTTTTTATAGTCGGCTACATAAATATTGCCGGCGTTATCCATAGCCAATGCTACCGGATAGTTAAATATTGCAGTCGAAGCATCGCCGTCCAGATATCCCGGAACAGTTATTTGCGAATAACCACCTTTAGCTTCATAACCAACAAATTTGCTGACAATACCGGAAGACGTTATCTTACGGATAAGGTTGTTAGTGCGATCTGCCACGTAAACATTACCTGACGGGTCCACAACAGTAGCGGTTGGATTATAAAATTCAGCCTTGGCAGCATCGCCATTTACATAGCCTGAAATAGTGTTGCCGGCAATGGTGCTTACCGTACCGGTAGTTGATATTTTACGAATAATGTTATTTCCTAAATCGGCCACATAGGCGTTGCCCTGAGCGTCAAAAGACATGCCGCGCGGACCATAGAAACTTGCTGCGCTTAGTGCTCCGTCAGCATAACCAATTGGCGATACATTGATAGTAGCCGTGGCACCACCTGTAGTAATTGTTCTGATAGCGTTGTTGTAGGTATCGCTAACATATAATAAACTATTCAGCGGGTTATAAGTGATATTTTGCGGGCCGTTAAATAGCGCGCCGGTTCCGGTCCCTTCGGCATACCCCCCGGTTCCTGAAACGCTGCCGGCAAATGTTACAACCGTACCTGTCGGAACAGCGTTGTTAGATGGCATAGTAATTGTTAAAACGTCGCTGTAGCCGGTGCCGGCATCATTTGTCGCATAAGCTCTGAAATAATAAGTGCTGCCGGGGTTTAAGCCGGTAAGGTTTACTTCCCAACGGCCACCAACGGTATCGGTTACTTTGATGTCAGCGATAGTGGGTGTTTTATTGGCAGGGCTAAAGCAGATACCGTTCTCATTAATGATGTTAGCCGCTGTGCCACGGCCGGCAACCGTAATAGTGGTTGATGTTAGTCCCCGCACAATAGGATTTATTTCTACTGTAGGTACCGCCAGCGTCGCTTTATCCTTACTACATCCGGTAATTGTTGCTATAGCAGCAATAAAAAGAAAAATTAAAAAAGAGCCTTGTAGCGTTTTTTTCATGTGTGTAATATTCTGTGTTACGTCTGTTCGTCCTATCCTACTGCCGGGCATTACCGATGTCAAAACTTACGCAGTTGCAAAGATAGTTTATTACGGCTTTAAAACTAATCTGTTATTTAGCGACAGCCAACTGAACGAATATTTTCTAAATATAATTTCATTAGCGCTTATTTGATTAACCGGCAGGGTAAACCATACGCTTTTTAACAATTATTAACATAATACAGCCTAAAACGCCCTGCGATGCGTTATTAGTGTGGCGTTTTAAAACCAAGCTTTTAAAATCTTGTTCATTAAACAAATACTGCCGTTATGAAATACCGCTTTTTGCTTGTCGTCCTGTTTTTTTCTGTAAGTGCTTATGCCCAACATGTTGCATTACCGCATGGAACCGTTTTTGGCAGCAAACCCTTGGCCACAGAAGTTATTGAAGCTACCCGCTTAGAGACATACATGGCAAAGAAAACCAGAATTAACGTTACAATCCGCGGGCGGGTGACTAAAGTAATTAAAGCAAAAGGTGGATGGTTTGATATTGATGCCGGCGGCGGTAAGCGTATAGCCGCTCATTTTAAAAACTACGGGATCACTATCCCCGTAAACCTTAAAGGTAAAACCATCATTGCTGAGGGCGTGGCTGCAAAACAGTTTTTGGCGGACGATCTTCAACACTTTGCGGGCGATACCGTATCTGGCAAAAAACAGCATACGGTAAGGACAAATCCTAAAAAAAGATTGACGTTTGAGGTTAAGGGATTGGTAGTGGACAAATAGCTTAAAGCAGAAGCTAAGCTAAAAGCCTCAAATGAAAAAGACCAAAACAACTTTGTTTTGGTCTTTTAGCTTTCAGCTTTTCGCTTATTTACTCAAGTACATTGACTTTTCTTTGTATAAGTGTCTGAAATATGGGTCTTCCAGATCGGGGATGAAGCGGATAGCTTCGCCGGTTGATTTCATTTCAGGCCCCAGTTCCTTGTTTACGTCAGGGAATTTATCGAAAGAGAACACCGGTTCTTTAATGGCGTAGCCTTTTGGCTTGCGCACGATGTTAAAGTCTTTCAGTTTATTCACGCCCAGCATTACTTTCGCAGCAATGTTGATGTAAGGCACATCGTATGCTTTGGCGATGAACGGCACTGTACGCGACGCACGCGGGTTAGCCTCGATGACATAAACATCTTCATTTTTGATAGCAAACTGAATGTTCAGCAAGCCACTTACGTTTAATGCCCTGGCAATTTTGCCGGTGTACTCTTCCATCTTTTCGATCACGTTTTCTGACAGATCAAATGGTGGCAATACTGAATAGGAATCGCCCGAGTGGATGCCGGCCGGCTCAATGTGTTCCATTAAACCAATAATGTGTACATCCTCGCCATCGCAAATGGAGTCAGACTCGGCCTCAGATGCCCGATCAAGGAAATGGTCGATCAACACGCGGTTACCCGGTAGATTTTTTAGCAGGCTTACTACGGCTTTCTCCAGGTCCTCATCATTAATCACAATGCTCATACCTTGCCCGCCCAATACGTAACTTGGGCGCACCAGTACCGGATAACCTACCTGGTTTGCCACAACCAGCGCTTCTTCTGCACTTTCGGCAACGCCATATTTTGGATACGGAATTCCCAGCTCTTTTAACAGATCAGAAAAACGTCCTCTGTCTTCGGCAATATCCATATTATCGAATGATGTGCCGATGATACGTATGCCGTGCTCGTGCATTTTCTCGGCCATCTTCAGGGCGGTTTGTCCACCCAACTGCACAATCACCCCGTAAGGTTTTTCCAGCTCGATGATCTCGCGAACGTGCTCCCAGAATACCGGCTCAAAGTACAGTTTGTCGGCCATGTTAAAGTCGGTTGATACGGTCTCAGGATTACAGTTAACCATGATGGCTTCAAAGCCCGATTCTTTAGCGGCCAGTAAGCCGTGTACACAGCTATAGTCAAACTCAATACCCTGACCAATACGGTTGGGGCCAGAGCCTAGTACAATGATCTTTTTCTTGTCTGATACTATCGACTCATTCTCACCTTCGTAAGTTGAATAGTAGTAAGGGGTTTTAGCAGGGAACTCGGCCGCGCAGGTATCAACCATTTTGTAAACGCGTTTTATGCCAAGCTCTTTTCGTTTCTGATAAACATCCTCCTCGGTAGTATCATTATGCAAAATGTAAGCAATCTGGGCGTCAGAGAAACCTTTTTGTTTCAGCGTATATAAGAAATCCTCAGGGATGTTATTGATCGAATATCTGCGTAATTCGTTTTCCAGGTTTACAATGTCCTGTATCTGGTTCAGAAACCAGCGATCAATTTTAGTTGCCTTGCGGATAGACTCCATCGGCACACCTAAGCTCATGGCATCATAAATATGGAACAATCTATCCCAGCTTGGATGCTCCAGACTGTGCATGATCTCGTCAAGGTTACGGCTTTGTTTGCCATCGGCACCTAAACCGGCACGGCCAATTTCCAAACTCTGACAGGCTTTTTGCAACGCCTCGATAAAGCTGCGGCCAATGCCCATCACCTCACCTACAGATTTCATTTGCAGACCTAACTCGCGGTTAGCGCCTTTAAATTTGTCAAAGTTCCAGCGTGGTATTTTAACAATCACGTAATCCAGCGTTGGCTCAAAATATGCCGATGTGGTTTTGGTGATCTGATTTTCAATTTCGTCAAGGTTATAACCTATGGCCAGTTTAGCCGCAATTTTAGCGATGGGGTAACCGGTAGCTTTTGATGCCAGTGCCGATGAACGCGATACACGCGGATTGATCTCAATAGCGATGATATCCTCATTTTCCGGGTTAACCGAAAACTGCACGTTACAACCACCTGCAAAATTACCAATGGCTCGCATCATCTTAATAGCCTGGTTGCGCATTTCCTGGTAACAACGATCGCTTAAGGTCATGGCAGGCGCCACGGTTATTGAGTCGCCGGTATGGATACCCATCGGGTCAAAGTTTTCGATAGAGCAGATAATGATCACGTTATCATTACTATCGCGCAGCAACTCCAGCTCATATTCTTTCCAGCCTAAAACAGCTTGCTCTACCAAAACCTCGTGGGTTGGCGATGCTTGCAAACCGCGGCTTAAGGCTGCGTCAAAATCTTCTTTTTTATGTACAAAGCCCGCGCCTTTACCACCTAATGTATAGCTTGGACGAATAACCAGCGGGAAACCAATTTCCTGCGCAGCTTCTTTACCTTCAAGGAAGGAGTTGGCAATTTTCGACTTAGCCACTCCTACGCCAATGTCAACCATTAACCGGCGGAACTCTTCGCGGTTTTCGGTTTTCTCGATGGCAGCTATATCCACACCTATGATACGTACATCATATTTTTTCCAAAGTCCGCGCTCGTCCGCTTCAATACAAAGGTTTAACGCAGTCTGGCCACCCATAGTAGGCAATACAGCGTCAATTTTTTGCTCGGTTAAAATCTGTTCAATGCTTTCGCAGGTAAGCGGCAACAGATATACGTGATCAGCAATAACATTATCTGTCATGATAGTTGCCGGGTTACTGTTGATAATAGATACCGTAATACCTTCGTCTTTTAGCGACAAAGATGCTTGCGAACCGGCATAATCAAACTCGCAGGCCTGACCAATAATAATAGGACCAGAACCGATAATCAGGATGTGTTTAATGGAGGTGTCTTTTGGCATAGTTTTTTTAAGTCTTGAGTCTTGAGCCCAAAGTCTTGAGTTCTGAGTTTTAAGTCTTGGGTCTTGAGCCTTGAGCCTGCCCAGGTAACTGATTATATGGGCTGTTGACTACTGACTATCGACTTTGGACTATCGGCTACCGACTATCGACTATGAACTGTAAATACTATGCGCTGTTAGCAGGTTTTTCCGACCCCAGCGTCGGGGTGCAAAGATAGAATTAATATAGCTATTTTTTGCGCTTTTTTTCAAAAAGTGTGTTTGGTTTTAAAAAGCTTATTCTCCATGTTGTCAAAAATAAAGATGCCTGGTGATCGGGTTGATCACCAGGCATCTTTCATACGGGGCTTTAATAAGTTAAAAATAATTTTGAATAAAAGCGTGAGCATGCAAATCCTCAACAGAATCAGCTGCCATCCAAACCGTGTAGATCTTACCTGCCTGCGGATTAATATCAATAGTTAAAGGGTCTTTAACAGAAACGGCAGTGGCCGTAAATTTGGTACCCGGATCAACGTCAAAATATTGAGACGCTGTTGCAAACACCAGCGATTGAAACAAGTTGCTGCCGCCGGCAATATCCATTTTGAATGAGGTTTGCGAATAATTGTCCAAATTTACAAAGCGCACCCTGGCTTTTCCTGTAGGGGGTGCGGTCATATTGTCTTTTATACCTCCGGCAACTAAAACATGATCGAAATCCTGGAAAAAGAAAACGGTTGAATATTCGCCTATAGTTGTGCCGTAACTAAACAAAATGTTGGCATCGGTAGTGCCGGTATTGCTTAGGCCGATATTGCTAAGGCCTGCAGTATAATCAATATATGGTGATTGACTGCCTTCGCTCAGTTTACCACCGTAAACCAACGAACCGTTAACATAAACATCCTGGGTATAAGAATTTGAAATGGCATTTACAAACCGTACGTGCGTAGTGCCGGTTACTTCATTCTTCTTTTTAACACAAGCGCTAAATACAATGGCGCTTAAACAAACAAAAAGTAGCTTTTTCATCATATGTCTATTAATAGATGGCCGATTAATAAATTGGTCTGCAGCCAAAACGCTAAATTATGGATTAAATTATTCACCCGAAATTATTTAACAGCCCTTAACAATTAAGGCCATCTAAATATTATTATAGCATATTAGCTATTAAAGAGTTACGCTTACTTTAAAAGCTTATTATCAGGGTCGGGGAAAACCAATAAAGGCTGATAATTACGCGCCTCGTCCATATCCATGTGGGCATAGGACATAATGATCACAATGTCGCCCACCTGCGCTAACCTTGCGGCGGCGCCATTTAAGCATACAGTACCGCTGCCGCGCTCGCCTTTAATTACATAGGTTTCAAAACGGGCACCATTGTTATTGTTTACAATATTCACCTTCTCGTTGGCAATTATGTTTGCCGCATCCATCAAATCTTCATCAATAGTTATACTACCAACGTAGTTTAACTCGGCCTGGGTAACCCGGGCTCTGTGAATCTTTGATTTTAATACTTCAATAATCATGGTGCAAAATTAGTGGTTTTAGTTATTAAAGAGCAAAGATTGAAGATTAGTTGACTTTGCGATGGTAAACGCTACTCAGCAAAAGCAGGCCTGATGTTTACACTTCAACCACTAGTCTTTAATAATCACGTTATCAATCAACCGGGTTTTCCCAACCGTTGCGGCTACCAGGGCAACTACTTTCTTAGTATTTTTATTGGCAGCCAGCAGCGTTTCGGCATCTGCTATTTCAAAATAAGCAGGTGTAACACCCGGCTCCGCAGCTATATCAGCTTCGGCATGTTGCTTTAGTTGATCTATTTTTTCGGGGTCGAAGCTTTGTTTTATCTTATTTAGAGTCCGTGAAAGGATAAGCGCGTGCCTGCGATCGTCTGCAGTTAAGTGAATATTCCGCGAACTCATGGCAAGGCCATCCATCTCGCGGGCTATGGGGCACATCACCAGCTTAACAGGCAGGTTTAATACATCAACCATCCGGTTAATCACCAAAAACTGCTGATAATCCTTTTGTCCAAATAAAGCTATGTCCGGCTTAACAATATCAAATAATTTATACACCACCTGGGTAACACCCTGGTAGTGTCCCGGCCTGAATTTCCCTTCCAATAACTCCTCAAGCCCACCGATCTCTAAATGCCATTTTTCATTGCCGGCATACATTTCAGCAACTTCAGGATTAAACAAGACATCGCAGTTAACTGCTTCCAGTTTTTTAATATCGTCCTGTATAGGGCGTGGATATATCTCCAGGTCTTTAGGATCATTAAACTGCGTGGGGTTGACAAAAATGCTGCACACCACAACGTCCCCTAATTGCTTTGCCTGCTCTATCAGCGACAAATGCCCCAGGTGCAGGGCGCCCATGGTAGGCACAAAGGTTATAACAGCGCCGGCGGCTTTTAAACCTGCCAGATATTGCTGCAGATCGGCCCTTTTTTTGAAGTTTTTCAATATTATAGATTACAAAAGTGGGCGAAGTTGCATAAATGATATAAAAATACCAAAACTACTTGCATAATTGATTGATAGTTCATATATAATGCTTATATTTGCAAACTCAAATTTTTTGAGGTGTTACATAATTTAAATTCTGATTTGGAGATGAGTAAATCTAAGCTTTTGTTTATAACTCATGAAATGTCACCTTTCCTTGAACTCTCTAAAATTTCTGAAATAACACGTCAGCTGCCGCAGGCGATGCAGGAAAAAGGCTACGAAATACGTATCCTGATGCCCCGTTTCGGAAATATTAATGAGCGCAGGAACAGGCTTCATGAAGTGATCAGGCTATCGGGCATGAATATTATTATTAATGATAACGATAATCCGCTGATCATAAAAGTTGCATCTATCCCGGCTGCACGTATGCAGGTTTATTTTCTGGATAATGAAGAGTATTTCCAGCGCAAGCATGTATTTGAGGATAAGGATGGCAAATTCTACGCTGATAACGATGAGCGTATGATCTTCTTTTGCAAAGGGGCATTAGAAACGGTAAAGAAATTGGGTTGGGCGCCAGACATTATTCACTGTCACGGCTGGATGAGCGCATTAGTGCCTGCTTATTTAAAAACCACCTATAAAGACGACCCTACTTTTAAGCATTCAAAAATAGTTTACTCTATTTATGAAAATGACTTTAAAGATGCGTTAAATGCTGATTTTTCTCAAAAAGCGGTTATGGGTAACATGACCGAAAAACATACTGCACCTTATAAAGCCGGCACTAATACTGCTTTATACGAAGGCGCTATTCAATACAGCGATGCTATTGTACTCGCAGGTGAGAATATCGACGGGGATGTGTTAAATAATGTTAAAAACAGCCAAAAATCGGTTCTGGAATTTAATTCTACCGCAGATTTCGAAAATTATTACAATTTTTACGACGAAATTGCCACCGAAGAGCTGGCGAACGTTGTATAAGCATTGAGAGATCGATAATATGAAATTTATAAGACTAGACTTATTAACGCTGTTGATAAGTCTTTTTATTTTGAATGGGTGCAAAAATCAGGACACGATTGGTTTAGGTGTTATTTCGTCTAACCAAATTCAAGGTAACCTCGTAGACACGTCAACCATTGTAGTTAATACTATCCGCGAAGACAGCATAGTCACTAACGGGCTTTCGCAAACCCCGCTGGGTTATTTCAAAGACCCGGTATTCGGCACAACCGAGTCAAATCTGGTTATGGACCTTAACCTGCCCGGCAGAGACGCCTATACTTTACCTTATGGTACTTTTGACCTTGACTCGGCAGTTTTAGTATTACGTTATTCGCCTAATGCATTCTTTGGCGATTCTATCGCATCAAGATACAAAGCCAATGTTTACCAGCTTGGCGAACGCATGTATGCCAGCCAAAACTATTACAGCAGTAAAACCTGGGCAGTTGACAAATCTACTTTACTGGGCACCAAATCGTTTTTCTCAAGAACGGCCGACAGTATTAAGATAGTTAACCCGGTTGCCGGCGGCCCTGATACTGCGGTTAAGTCTCCGCCCCAGTTGCGTATACCTATCAGCACCGCTTTTGTAAATAAAATACTTTTTAACGCGCCTTCTGTGCAACTGGGCTCAAATTTGGTATTCAGAAACAATGTTAAAGGTTTATATGTTACTTTAGCTCAGGATCAGTCTGGCCCCGGTGGAACATTTATGTTTAATTTAGATTCGGCAGCAGCTATACAAATTTATTACAGAAACACTAACGGAACGGTCATTGACACAGGGATATTAACTTTGCCAAGCACCATGCACGCGGCCGAAATTAAACATGTTCATTCTGCTACCATAAACGCTGCACTCGCCGATAAAAGTAACAGCAAAACATTTTATTTACAGAGCTTAGGCGGGTTAAAAAGCCGCATAAGTTTTCCATACCTTAAAAATATCCTAAAAACTGTTGGCAGCGATGTGATTGTTAACCGCGCCGAATTGGTTGTTACTGCTGCACCAGGCTCAACTATACCTTTTGCACCGTTACCTAAATTGGGTATCTACCGCTGGGACATAGCCCATACGCCTATACTTATACAAGACCAGGCCCAGCGCGACCCACGTTATTTTGACGCAGCTACTTCTGCAGGTTTTTATATAAAACAACAGCAAAGCTATCATTTCCTCATCACCGGCTATGTTGAGGATCTGCTACGCGGAGTAACTAATGATTATGGTATGTTTATAGCGCCGATAGTGCCTACAAATTCGATATCTGTTACACCAACCGCACAGGTTGACGGGCGAACTATAGCCGTAGGCTATGATACATCATCCCCTTACCGGATTAAACTTAACTTGTTTTATACTAAGGTTGTTAGATAATAACAACTATCCCCTATACATTTACAATTAAACGCAATTAGTGTCAAACTGGCCCTGATTGCGTTTGTTATTATCGTACAGCTGCTTATTTTTGTTAAACATTAATCAACAACAACAATCATCCTTATGTGTGGAATTGTAGGCTACATTGGCTATAGAGACGCTTATCCAATTATTATAAAAGGGCTTCATCGCCTTGAATATCGGGGTTATGACAGCGCAGGCATTGCCTTATATGATAAAGACCTTAAAGTTTATAAAAAAGCCGGGAAGGTAAGCGACCTTGAAAATTTTGTAAAAGACGTTAGCCTGAAAGGCACTGTAGGCATGGGGCATACGCGCTGGGCTACACACGGTGCGCCAAGCGACAGAAACTCACACCCACATTCATCGGGCGACCGCAAGCTTACCATTATCCACAACGGCATTATTGAGAACTACGCCAATATTAAGGAAACGCTCTTAGCAAAAGGGCACACTTTTAAAAGCGATACTGATACAGAGGTGTTAATTCACCTGGTCGAAGATATTCAAGAAGAAACCGGCCTTGATCTGTATGAAGCAGTAAGGATCACCTTAAATAAAGTTATCGGCGCTTACGCTATCGTAATTATGAGTGCCGATGAACCCGATGTATTGATTGCCGCACGCAAAGGCAGCCCAATGGTTATTGGTGTTGGCAAAGGCGAATACTTTATAGCGTCTGACGCTACCCCGATAGTAGAGTACACCAAAAATGTTATTTACTTAAATGATAACGAGATTGCCCAGGTAAAACGAGACGATCTGCTGATCAAGCATATCGACAATACCATACAAACACCCTACATTCACGAACTGGACATGAAGCTGGAAGCCCTTGAAAAAGGCGGCTATGATCACTTCATGCTCAAAGAGATCTATGAGCAGGCCCGTTCTATCCGCGACTGTCTACGTGGCCGCATCTATCCCGACCAGGGGAAAGTTCAGCTTGGCGGCGTGAAAGAATATGCCGACAAGTTGAGAAATATCGACCGTATAATTATTGTGGCTTGTGGTACCTCATGGCATGCAGGCCTGGTTGGCGAATACCTGATCGAAGAATATGGCCGGGTACCGGTTGAGGTTGAATACGCCTCTGAGTTCAGGTATCGCAACCCCATCATTACCGAACAGGATATTGTTATCGCCATTTCGCAATCGGGCGAAACGGCCGATACTATGGCTGCTTTAGAAATTGCCAAAGAGCGCGGCGCAACTATATTCGGTATTTGTAACGTTGTTGGGGCGTCTATACCCCGTATTACTGATGCCGGAGTTTACACCCACGCAGGGCCGGAGATCGGCGTAGCATCAACCAAAGCATTTACTGCTCAGGTAACCGTTTTGACGCTGATTGCATTCTATATAGCCCAGCAACGCGGTACACTAACGCAAAGCAAATTAATTGAATACCTGACGGAATTGAACGAAATACCAACCCTGGTTGAACGCACCCTGCAGTGCAATGATCGGGTCGAAGAAATTGCTGCCCGTTTTAAAGATTCAAACAACTGTTTGTTCCTGGGGAGGGGAAGTTCATTCCCTGTGGCCTTAGAGGGCGCTTTAAAGCTCAAGGAAATATCGTACGTGCATGCAGAGGGTTATCCGGCAGCCGAAATGAAGCATGGCCCTATCGCCTTAATTGATGCCGAATTGCCGGTAGTTTTTATTGCCACAAAAAACTCATCTTACGAAAAAGTGGTGAGCAACATCCAGGAAGTAAAAGCCCGCGGCGGACACGTTATTGCTATTGTTACCGAAGGCGATACCCAGGTAAGAGAGATGGCAGAATACGTGATCGAGATACCTCAAACCGACGACGCTTTTGTACCGCTGTTGGCTACCATTCCACTGCAGTTTCTGGCCTATCATATAGCCGTAATGCGGGGTTGTAATGTGGATCAGCCACGTAACCTGGCCAAATCCGTTACAGTAGAATAGATTAGTCCATGGCCGATAGGCCATAGTCCATAGTAAAAGCCGCTTAGTTTCTGAGCGGCTTTTTTATTCGTCCGTTCCCGCAGCGGATGCTTGGGCTAACTAATGGACTATCGGCCATCGCCTATGGACCATCCTACCTATCGACTACACAAATAAATTCCCTATCTTAGTATAGAATCCATCTATACACCCATGACGATCGTCCAATTAGAATACCTGGTAGCTATCGACACCTATCGCAGCTTTGTAGCTGCCGCCGAAAAATGCTTTGTAACGCAGCCTACCCTGAGCATGCAGATACAAAAGCTGGAAGAAACCCTCGGTGTAAAACTATTCGATCGCTCTAAACAACCGGTAACGCCAACGGAGATAGGCGCCGATATCATCAACCAGGCCCGAATATTGCTGGCCGAGAGCGAAAAGATCAAAGAGATCATATCCGACCGCCAAAAGGAGCTTTCCGGCGAACTGAAAGTGGGGATCATTCCAACGGTGTCGCCCTATATTCTACCTAAAATACTGAGCGGCTTTATCCAGAAATATCCCCAGGTAAAACTGATTGTGTGGGAGCAAACTACCGAGCAGATCATCCAGCAACTAAAACTGGGAATGATAGACTGCGGCATTCTATCCACCCCATTGCACGAAAACTCACTGACCGAGATACCCGTATTTTACGAAAACTTTGTGGCCTATGCCTCTAAGCACAGCAAGCTTTACAAAAAGAAAAGTATTACGCCCGACGACATCGATATGGAAGAGATCTGGGTACTTAACGAGGGCCACTGTATGCGCGAGCAGGTACTGAACATTTGCCAGCGCCGCAAATCGACACAGGGGTTTCAGCATTTCGAATACAATACCGGCAGCGTAGAAACCCTGAAACGCATGGTCGACCAAAACAACGGCGCCACCATCCTGCCCGAACTGGCGCTGTCTGACCTGAGCGACAAGCAGCTCGACCGGGTGCGCTATTTCAAATCGCCCGAGCCGGCCCGCGAGGTTAGCATCGTTATCCCTCGTAACCACCTTAAACGCCGCATGATAGAAGCCCTGAAAAACGAGATCCTTGATTTTGTGCCCAAGCGCATGAAGCATAAAAAGAAAAAGGATCTAATGGAGTTTTGAGAGATAAAGCCCCTCTTGTTTTATTCGCCAATAAAACATTATCTTGTATCATCAATTCCTTAACCAATTTAAACCATGGCAGCAACAATTCAGGCTGACGACATTCAGCAAGCACCCACCCGGCTACAATCACTCGACGCCCTGCGCGGCTTTGATATGGTGTGGATCATGGGGCTTGAACCCGTAGTTAAAGAAATAGCAAAGGCCACACACTGGCCGGCCTTTGAGTGGGCGGCTATACAGCTGGATCACCCTGCCTGGAACGGCTTCCATTTTTACGACCTCATTTTCCCGCTGTTCCTGTTCATGGCCGGCGTGTCGACACCGTTTTCGGCGGGCCGCGCTTTGGAGCGCGGCACCCCGCGCAATAAGCTGCTTTGGCGGGTTGTTAAACGCGGCATTATCCTGGTACTGTTCGGTATCATTTATAACAACGGGCTCAATATTAAACCCATTGCCGACATTCGCTTTGGTTCGGTGCTGGGCCGCATTGGTCTGGCCTATATGTTTGCCGCTATTATTTACCTGTACGCTGCCGAGCGCTGGCAGATATTCTGGTTCTGGTTTTTTATCATCGCCTATTGGCTGATACTCAAATTCCTGTCGGCACCGGGTTTTCCGGCTGGCGACCTGACCATGCCGGGCAACTTCGCCTCGTATGTCGACCGTTGTTTGCTGCCGGGTAAGCTTTACCTGGGTATACATGACCCCGAGGGGATATTTTCCACCATCCCGGCCATCAGTACCGGGCTGCTGGGCGTACTCACCGGCATCACCCTAAAAAAGACCGGCCTGAGCCAAATGAAAAAGGTGACACGCATGGCCGTAGTAGGTGTGCTGTTTTTGATACTGGCGTGGATATGGAACCTCGACTTCCCCGTTAACAAAAACCTCTGGACAAGCTCGTTCGTGCTTAATGTAGGCGGCATAAGCCTGCTACTGATGGCGCTGTTTTATTATATCATCGATGTGTTGGGTTATGTAAAATGGGCCTTCTTTTTCAAGGTCATCGGCATGAACTCGATACTCATCTACATGTCCAATCACTTTATCGACTGGGACCATACCAACAGCGCCTTCTTTAACTGGCTCTTCCAGCTCATTGGCAACCCCTTCAACCTGGTAATAGCCGCGGTGACCTACCTGGGTATCAAGTGGCTGTTTTTGTATGTCCTGTATAAGTATAAGATATTTTTGCGGGTGTAGTTTTAACTAACTTGTCATCTCGAACATAGTGAGAGATCTATACATACGCTGATCTGGCATGCCTATCCGTGTATAGATTTTTCGCTATGCTCAAGAGAATAGTTCTCGTTTACACTCGAAATGAACTGTGTTTATAATTCGCTTCCCCTTAGTCGCTTTTGCTGCGGAACAATCTGCTCAATCACCAAACTACGGCCTCCGTCGGCATCTACCCTGATGGCGCCGTGATTATTGAACACATCCGCAGCCTCCTGCGCCTGGCGGGTAGACACAGCATGGACCGTGATCACCGTGCCCTGTCGCGCCAGCGATGCATAATGACCGGCGCGGTCGGCCTCATTATACAGATGACCAAAGAAATCGGCAATACGATCTATTCCTGCCCCTCCCTCGCCGTCGGTGTGCACGTCAATGCTTTCATTATCAAACTCGTTAGCCAGCAAATAGTCGGCCGCCTGCTCGGCAAGCTTAAGGTCTGCAAAAATTCCGATTACTGTTATCATGTAGGGATAAAGGTTTGAGGGGTGGGTTTTGTTTGAAGGGGGACATTTACCGACGTGTCATTACGAGGAACGAAGCGATCTCTACACAGGACATTCGGTTATACAAAGTCTATTACCAAAAGCGGACCCTTGCGGCATCAGAGAGCTAGGTTTTGTTTGAGGACACCGATATTCATTTTGTTGAAAAAGAAATAATTGTTGAAATCTAAAACACAGGAACAAATGCCTTATATACAAACAATAAATTAAATTTAAATAATTAATTACTAACACCTAAACTATAAAACAATTTGCTAATTTTGTTAGTATTTTCAGTATGAATTTCAGTTTTAGCTCATTTCCAATTTTAGAAAACAAAATCATTACTTACGACTTAGTTCAAGGCTTGATTGAGATTTCGCCAAAAAGAATTTGCTTTAATTCCTGTCATAAGGATGCATTAAGACGAGATAAAAAATATGTGGGAAAATTCGTGGTCCCGTTTAAGGAAACTATCAAAGTTATATTTGAGCAAGAGACCGGTTTAACATTATTTTCAAGTTTCGGTAAATACTTTATGTCAATTAATACCGAAGACGATTTTAAAACTATTGAAGTTTTTGTTGAAAAATATAAAGAGACCGTTTTTTTGAGAGATAGGCTTGATTTGTCAATGGCGTTAAGCGAAAACATAACAGAAAACGACGAACTGACAACAATTGGACAACTTGAGGATAGCGCTAAATATAAAAATGATGAAAACTCTGTTACTAGGCTCTCTGAAATTTGCGCCAGTTTTATCAATAATACACCGTTTTATAACAACGCAGACTTTATTTGCGCCGTTCCGCCTAGCGATCCTTTAACAAATAATTTACCAAGAAAGGTTATAGAGCAACTTAGTAATGTTAAATGTGAAAATATATCTTTATCGGTCAATTGGGAAAGAAAAAAGCAACAGTTGAAAGAACTTGTGTTAGAACAAAAATGGGATGCATTAACGGCAGTTAACCTTTCCATAAAAAGAGATCTAAAAGATAAAAAAATCATTTTAGTTGATGATCTTTATCAGTCGGGCACGACAATGCAGTATATCGCTATGAAATTAAAAGAAGCAGGGTCTTCACACATATTTGGATTATCTTTTGTTAAAGCTAGAAACAATGGTGATTATGTTCGATGAATTAACATATTTGATTTACAAAGTTTTACGAATCAAGGGTTATGGTGCAGTAAGCATGAACAAAGCATTACTTACCTTATCTCATAATGAAGCGTTATTTTCTAATGAAGATCACTCTATAGAACCATTAAAAAAATGGATTAGAAAAGAATTTACAGATCGTTTTTTTGAGCCAGATGATGACCTAAATAAAATGTTGAATTTTGCCTGCGATAAAAAGGTGAAATTCATTAACGTTTTAAATCATCAATATCCGATTTCATTAAAGAAATCATTAACGAATAGTACGCCACCGGTATTATCTTATATAGGCAATGTCAATCTATTAAACACTTATAAAGTCGGCTTTTGTGGTTCCAGAAAAGCAAGTGAAAAGGGCTTAGAAGTGGCGAAGGATTGCGCGATTCAACTTTCTGAAAGAAAAATTGCTGTCGTTTCTGGATATGCGTCAGGCGTCGATATTCAAACACATTATTGGGCATTAAAAAGTAATGGAGCGACTATTATAGTACTCCCCGAGGGTATAAACCACTTCTATATCAAAAAGGAACTTAAAGAGGTATGGGATTGGAACAGAGTATTAATAATTAGTGAGTTTGAGCCAAATTCTATTTGGAGTACAAGCCGAGCTATGCAGCGAAATAACACAATTATTGCGCTGAGCAATGCTATGGTATTAATAGAAGCTGGCGAAAAGGGAGGAAGTATTGATGCTGGTGAAAAAGCCTTGAGAATGCATAAATATTTATTTGCGCCTATTTATGAAGGCATGCCCGAACATGCCATAGGAAACGAGATACTATTAAATAAAGGTGCCTATCCCATTAGAAAAAGCTCTAAAACAATGCGAGCTAATTTAAATCAATTATTAAAAGCCGTAGCCATAGGCTAATTGACATTGCATGTTATGCAAATAGGTTGTAAGCATTTTTTTCCATCGGTTTTAGGTGTTTAATTGCTGTACTTTATGTTCTATTTCAGCACCGACCAACCCACAATCTGCCCTATCTGCGGCGCCAGAACCGATATCACTGCTGATTTCTACCACACCGACCTACGCTTGTTTGTCAATGAATGTTTAAATATCAACTGCAAACATGTACTTTTAGAGGTAGAATAAACCGCATAATGAAAGAAGGCCAAAGTTTATGGACCAAAGAAGAGGCTGTTCTAGCCATAAACCTCTATTGCAAAATCCCATTTGGCCAGATGCATTCGCGCAATAAAGATGTGATCGAATTATCTACGTTGATAAATCGAAGTCCCTCAGCCATTGCCAGAAAATTAGGAAACTTTGCCAGCCTCGACCCTAAGTTGCGTGAACGCGGCATCAAAGGATTGGAGAACATCAGCAAATTAGATACGCAGGTGTGGCATGAATACATGCAAAATTGGGATGAGGAGTTTATTGAAGGTGAAAAGCTGCTGGCTAAAAAGAAACAAACTACCATTGAACAACTCAACAACGTCGACTTAGAAAACCTGAAAGACGTTGAAGGCAAGGAGCGCGAACGTTTAGTAAAAGTGCGCGTCAACCAATCGTTGTTCCGAAAAATTGTATTGACTAATTTCAATAATCAGTGCTGCATCACCGGCATTGATGTGCCGGAGTTGATCGTCGCCAGCCACATTTTGCCCTGGAGCGCAGATGCCGGGAATCGCCTTAACCCAAAGAACGGATTGGCGTTAAACACATTACATGATAGGGCTTTTGATTGCGGCTTGATTACGGTGACCGAAGATTTAAAGATCAAGGTCTCTCCGAAACTTTATAAAGGCAAGGATGTTGAGAGCATCCAGCAAAATTTTATCGCTTACGATGGCAAGGCATTAATTGAACCAAAAAAGTTTTCGCCAGATGTAGCGTTTTTGAGAGTGCACAATCAACGGTTTAAATCGTAAAGTTCACTTATTTCCGATTGACCGCTATATACGGTCTGGCTAACTTAGCCCAGATGGCTAACATCAAATTTTCGTACCTGTATCGTGATAGTGGCAACTACAAAAAACACGGCTCGGTCGTCTTTACCGACAACGGTGCGAGTTCGTTATTGGACATCGAAAGTTCAATCCGCTTTAAGTTGATTGATGAGTTGTGGTTTTACGCCAACGATTGGCAAGTGCCAACTTTGTTCCCCGACAGTTTTGACCCCTATAATGATCCAACCTGGCATGAATTTGAAAGTGTCAAGTTTACGAATGAGCCGGCAAATTGGGTCGGACCGAGCGTGTAGGTTGCATTGTTCATTCAGCCTCTGGTCGGTGTTATCACCGCACCAACCCAAGGGAACTAACATATCCATAGATTATTAATTATTTAATTTTTCAAAGGTATTAAGATCTCCTTCGGTCGGTTGTCTTCGTTTCTCGCAATGGCGCTGCGGGTCATAATTTCGGCTGATCCAAATACCAACTTAAAAGTCAGGAAACGTGATCCAAACTGATCCACGCAGACGAACAAAATTTTTCAAATAGCTGAAATTCAGAATATTGCCTTTTTGAAGCGATCCAACTGATCCAAATTGATACACATTCGCGCGTGGATCACCGCGTCGGTTGCGTTAGCCTGTACCGGTATGATCAAAGCACGCATCCGGCTCATTACCGGTATTAAATGTCACTGGCCTCACGTACAATCAAGCGTTCTTTTCCTTGACATCGAGCCCCAGGTTCTCCAGGCGGTCGATAGCCTTTACCGCCGCGCCTAAGCTTTTATTCAGGAAATTGGGGTCAATGGTATGTCCTTTTTGTCGCAGTATCTGTAGGGTGCCTTTAATGATGGCGAGCGGCGTACGCCATTCATGATGAAATTGATCTTCTAACGGGGGCAATACCGAAGCTGCCAGCCTTTGTATGCCAATGAGATGCGTAATGGCGCCGTCTGGGCCATGCACCGGAGAAATATTCAGCTCGTTACGGAACGGAGAGCCGTCTTTACGATAATTGCGCAAAGTAACGGTGACGCTCTGTCCGCAACGTACCGCGTCGCGTAGGCGCTCCAGTTCTGTTTGGTCACGGTCGTCGCCCTGCAAAAAGCGGCAGTTTTTGCCTAACACCTCTTCGCGCGGGTAGCCGGTAAGCTGCTCAAAGGCCTCGTTACAAAAAATAATGGGGTGGTCCGGCGCGGTATGATCGGCTATAATAAAACTGGTATTTGTTGCGGCAACGGCATTAGCCAGCAACGTAAGGTCAATATTAGGGGAACTGGTTGACATCTTAAGTTATCTTTAATACTCAAATAAAGTAAATACAGCGGCTTATTCAAATTTGTTTGGCCGTAAACGCAATACTGTTTGCCAATATATTCGTGACAGGAATAGCAAGCTGTAACCCTTCTGACGGTTTGCTTTTGTCTATATTTCAGCACGAATACCCCCCGTCTCGTGTTAGTGATAATAACGCAGACCAATACCGCGGTAACGCCCTTGTGACAATCAAACTAATTTTATGTTTTTTAAATGGCTGGTTGTAGATTAGCGTATACCTTTTAGATGATGCGAAAAATCTACCTTATCCTGTTGTTTGCCCTGTTTTTAGTTGGCACAGCGCGGGCGACGGAACTGGTTAGCACCGACAGCTTGCTAACTATCCTGAAACAAAAAGACGGGCCGCAAAAAGACAAACAACTGATCTTGTCTATCCGCTATTATTTCGGCGGACGCCTGCCCAGGAACTTGCCCGCGGCCAAAAAAAGCCTGGATAGTTTATTGACTGTTTTCGCGGTACCAGACGCAGAGGCGGTACGCTTGTTTGCCGAAACCATGTACCGGATGGAACAGAAGCAATATATAGCGGCAGAAAAAGTGCTGGTGCGCGCCATTAGGCTTGCTGAACAGAAGGATGATCATTGCCTGCTTTTTGCCTGTTTTACGCAGCTGGCCTTTTTACAAGGCGTTGAAGGTAATGCAACAGAAGCGATAACAAGTTTCAGGCAGGCAAGAAAAGAGGCGGTTACCTTAAACGACGCTTACCTGCAGACGCTGGTTGACATCAATATTTCAGACATTTATCACCGCAATAAGCTATACAATCAGTCGCTGCTATATTTGGACCAGGCGACAGCGCTGATGCGCCGGCAAAAGCTTGGTGAACCTTCATTTACCATGATGATCCTGGCTAATAAGGCCGAAAATTATTTTAGTATGGCCCGGGTAGATTCGCTGGCGAAATACACCAAACTATTACTCGGGCTGAAACTACCTAGTCAGCGATTATATACTTTTCAGCAACGGGGTATTTATACCCTTGAACTGTTGCAGGGGTATTACAGCGATGCGCTCAGACGACTGGCTAAGCTGCAAAAGGACAAGCGTTACAATTATGACGAAACGGATGAAAAAAACCGGGCTACCATGCTTTTTCGTAGCGGACAGATTGATTCCGCACGTGTTGTAGCTCGGCGCCTTATTGCCGATTCTGCCTTGCAAAACCACCCGGAAGAGACGCTGCCATTATATGAAATGCTGGCCCGCATTGCCGCGGCCAATTCAGAGAATGATCTGGCTATCCAGTATTTTGACAAGTCGCTGCAACAAGCTAAGATGCAAATTACCCGCCTTGTGGCTGTAGACCCTATTGCCGCAGGTTTAAGACTGGATGAGATGCAAAATGGTTATGTAAGGCGCGAGGAGGGCTTTAAGCGCGAGCGCTTATGGCTTATTTTCAGCATGGTTACCATTACGCTGGTGCTGGTGGTC
The DNA here is from genome assembly GCF_039539265.1 of Mucilaginibacter panaciglaebae. Taxonomy (NCBI): domain Bacteria; kingdom Pseudomonadati; phylum Bacteroidota; class Sphingobacteriia; order Sphingobacteriales; family Sphingobacteriaceae; genus Mucilaginibacter; species Mucilaginibacter panaciglaebae. The sequence continues at coordinate 27,349 of NZ_BAABCV010000009.1, read as the reverse complement.
GGGGCGATGTTATATCGCAACATCCGCCAGAAAAGGGAGCTCGAAAAACTGCTTTTTGAAACTAAGCGAAATGAGTTGTCTTTTATTAACTCGCACGAGATACGACGGCATCTCTCCAATATACTGGGTATCATTGACACCATAAGCAATAGCGACGACAAATATCAAAGTTATGTAGAGGCCGAGAGGCATTTACTTAAAGCTGCCAAAGACCTTGATAACAGTATTCTGTACATAGCCGATAAACTGAACGATTAATGTAGTGACAAGCATCAGGTTGCTGGATGACACCTGCCAACGCGGCGGAGATTTAATTTTGTCGTTCTAAAGAATGTTATACGTGGACATGAACGCCCAAGCCTATCCTGGACAAGCTTATTAGGATAGGCCTATTGAAGCTCCCGCCCACCAAAAAACCAAACTATCATGACAAACCTTGCTTGGCTATTTAGTAGCTTTGCTATTCATAACGCGCTATGACCATTACTAAAGAACAAGTACTGCAAGCTTTGAGCAATGTCGAAGAGCCGGATCTGAAAAAGGACCTGGTGACACTGAACATGATCCAGGATATCGTGATCGATGGGAATCGCCTTAGTTTTTCGGTTATTCTGACTACGCCGGCTTGTCCGCTAAAGGCTTTGATCGAGAATGCCTGCCGCAATGCCATCAGCCATTTTATCAGCAAGGATATCGAGGTGACGGTCAATATGACGTCGCGAGTTACTACGCAGAAGAACACCGGCGTGCCGGGGGTTAAAAATATTATCGCCGTGGCGTCGGGCAAGGGCGGCGTGGGTAAGAGTACCGTGTCGGTCAACCTGGCGCTGGGGCTTGCTAAAAGCGGCGCTAAGGTAGGTTTGATCGATGCCGACATCTACGGCCCGAGCATCCCCATTATGTTCGGCCTGGAAGGGGCGCGGCCTCTGGCCAGCCAGGTGAACGGCAAGACACGTATTGAGCCTATTGAAAAGTATGGTATCAAGCTGCTGTCGATTGGCTTTTTTACAGACCCTAATCAACCCGTGCCATGGCGTGGGCCAATGGTGTCGACCGCCGTTAAGCAGCTATTTAATGATGCCGACTGGGGCGAGCTGGACTACCTGGTAGTAGATTTACCACCCGGAACCGGCGACATCCATATTACCATTACCCAAACCTTCCCGGTAACAGGCGCGGTTATCGTAACCACACCGCAGGCCGTAGCACTGGCCGACGCGAAGAAAGGTATCGGTATGTTTTTGATGGAGAGCATCAATGTGCCCTTACTGGGCATTGTAGAAAATATGGCCTACTTTACCCCTGCCGAGCTGCCTGAGAACAAGTATTATATTTTTGGCCAGGGCGGCGGCAAGAAACTGGCTGAGCAACTGGAGGTGCCTTTTTTGGGCGAAATTCCGCTGGTTAAAGGCATCAGCGACAGTGGCGATGCCGGTAAACCCATTGTACTGAGCGAAGAACATGAGCTGATGGTTGATGCTTTTACCGAAATGGCCAACCGAGTGGCACAGCAGGTATCTATCAATAATGCGCAGGTATTACGTGGAGATATTATAAATAATTAATAACTTTACTATAAATATATAAAAATGAGTTTATTAGAGAGGGTTGAAGCAGCGTTAGATTCCATTCGTCCGTACCTGGAGACAGACGGTGGTAATGTGTCGATTGAGGAGATTACACCCGACAACGTAGTTAAGTTAAAGTTATTGGGCTCATGCGGTTCTTGCCCTATGAGCATCATGACCCTTAAAGCGGGGATTGAAGGCGCCATTCAAAAAGCAGTACCCGAGATTACCGCAGTTGAGGCTATTAACCTAACCGATATTGACGACCCCGACGCCGTGCTTCCTGAAAACATGCGCTAATTGTTAAGTATTGTTAAATGCGCCCTCTGCGCAGCGGCAATACCATTTGGTTTAAAAACTAAAAACTATTTTTACCCGTTGAAAGTAATTATAGGATAGATTACGGCACAATGAAATACCTTTTTAGCTTACTATTGTTATGTTGCACCGCAGCGGTTTTTGCACAACAAACCGAGCGCCCTTTAGTGCAGTTTAGCGGTATTACGCGTAATGCCGATAGTGCGAAGCTTGTTATAGTACCTTATGTGAGCGTAAAAAACGTTAGCACCAACAAACAGGTATTTATAAGCGACTTTGAAGGTTATTTTTCATTTGTGGCGCATGAGCGCGATACACTGACATTCTCGAGTGTGGGCTATTTCCCCGTAACTATTGTAGTGCCGGAAAATGTGCCCAATCATAGCCTGGTAACTAATGTGCTGCTGAAACCGCAAATTTTCAACCTGCCCGCCGTCAGGGTATTCCCATGGGCAACGGCCGATGAGTTTAAACGCGATTTTCTGGCGATGAAGATCGCCGATGATGACCTGGAGATCATCCGCAAAAACTTAAACCCAAAAACCATCAAGGAGGCGGGTGCAACCTATCCCCATACCGTGTATGAAAGCATCAATGCACAAGAGATGCATAACAACATCGTCAACTCGCACTCTATTACCAACCCCTTGCTTAACCCATTTGCCTGGGGTAGCCTGATCAAAGATATCGCCGCCGGCGATAAATCTAACGCTTCGAATTAAGTCGGAGCGCTTAGTCTTAGTGCTAAGTCGGTTTATTCAAGACTCAGAACTCACGGCTACTGACTTAAACTCTAAACTAACGTCCTTTTTTAACTGCCGGGAATTTCATCTTATAATCAACATCCACCAGGCCTCTTGAAATATCGTTCAGTCGTTTTTCAAGTAACCGTTTACGCAATGGGCTCAATTTGTCAGTAAACAGTTTACCCTCAATATGGTCATACTCATGCTGAATGATGCGGGCAGCCATGCCAGAGAAGGTTTCTTCGTGGTGATGCCAGTTCTCGTCGTAGTAAGATATTTTAATGGTCGCTTTGCGGCTTACATCTTCGCGGATATCCGGAATGCTCAGGCAGCCTTCGTTAAACGACCATTCTTTGCCGCTCTCTTCCAAAATGCAGGCATTAATAAATACTTTTTTGAAATCCTTAAGCTCAGGCTCGTCGTCGTCAAATACCGAAGCATCAACCACAAACAAACGCATAGACAAGCCAACCTGTGGGGCAGCCAGGCCAACACCACGTGCAGCATACATGGTTTCAAACATATCGTCGCACAGTTGCTTGATATGCGGATATTCTGCAGGTTCAATAGCTGTTGCTTTTTTTCTTAAAACCGGGTCGCCGTAGGCTATTATAGGTAATTTCATGCTTGCAAAAATACGCTTTTATTTTTTCGGATAAAACTCTGTAACATCGAATGCCGATTAATGAATCATGAAGCACTTCGATGTCGGCATTCTAAATTCATGATTCGATATTTCTAGTATTACTGCTTAGGCTCAAATAGCAAGGTCATCATTTTACTTTCGTCAAATATCTCATTGCTTATCTCCAGCAATTGCGATGCCGTTACATTGTTGATCTTCTCGAATAATTGCGGCAGCGTATCCACGTAATTGAAATCGACCAAACTTTTAGCCATGGATATGATCAGGCTCATGCGGTTCTCTTCGGCCAGGGCTATTTGGCCAATGAATTTCTGTTTGTTTTGATGCAGTGCCAATGTGCTCAGTTTCTGCTCTCGTAGTTTCTTGAGCTCTTTATGCACCAGCCGTGCGGCTTTGTCTGCTTTCTCCGCATCGGTACCAAAGTAGATGGAAAATATCCCGGTATCGGTCAAGGCAGTATAATTCGACTCAATGGTGTACGCGATGCCGTACTTCTCGCGTATCTCGAGATTGAGACGATTACTCATGCCCATGCCTCCTAATAAATTATTCAGCAGCAGCAAGCCTGTTTTGTTTCTGTGTGACGATGCATAAGCCGTATTACCTATAACGCAATGGGTTTGCGATATTGGTTTATGAATGATGTGCCTGCCTACAGTTGCTAAAGACGGAGTTACCCTATGTTTATGTGTATAATTAGGCGCTATACCGCCAAAATACTTGTCGCCTAGCTTGCTTACCTTTTTAAAATCATAATCGCCTACAACCGCGAAAATGATCTCATTAGTATTATAATTTGTGGCGATGAATTGCTTCATATCATCGCGACTTAAGCAGCTAACGGTCTCTGTAGTTCCCAGAATGTTTTTTCCTATCGGATGATCTTTGAAAAGCAGTTCTTCAAAATCGTCCATGATAGCTTCTTCCGGCTGATCGAGGTATGAGGCTATTTCGTCCTGGATCACACCACGCTCTTTCTCCAATTCATCTTCAGGGAAAGTAGAATGGAATACAATATCTTCAAACAGATCAATAGTCCGCTCCAGGTACGGATTCAAAAATGAAGCGTGTATACAGGTATACTCTTTCGTTGTATAGGCATTCAGATCAGCCCCAACCAATTCCAGCCGATTCAAGATCTGCGTGGTGCTGCGTCGCTCTGTTTCCTTAAATAATAAGTGCTCTATGAAATGCGCCAGTCCCTCCTGGTTAGGGAGTTCATCGCGTGAGCCGGCATTAATTAATATACACGCATGGGTAACCGTTGAAGGGGCATACTTATACATGATGCGGATGCCGTTAGGGAGAGTATAGAGCTGATATTCCATCATTTGAGGGGACAAAGATAGGGAAATATGCATCACTCAAAGGTGTCCGATTATTTCAATCTGTTAAGGCAAGCAAACGGACGGACACTTTTACTTTGCGATGTTGTTCAATCCGATTATATTAGCTCTACTATGAACGTCAAAATAGCCGACTTAGAGTTCGAGCCCCTTATAGCTGCCGGCGACATACAAACCCGCATCAAAGAAATCGCAGCCGGGCTAAATAAAGATTATGCAGACAAAGCACCGGTATTTGTCGGCGTGCTCAACGGCTGCTTTATGTTTATGGCCGATTTGATGAAAGAGATCACTATACCCTGCGAAGTTGCTTTTACCAAACTCTCGTCATATCACGGTGGTGTAAGCAGTACCCGCCGCATCCGTGATGATTTTGATTTAATGACTGATATTACCAACCGCCATGTCATCCTGATCGAAGACATTGTAGATACCGGCAACACACTTGATTACTTAGTAGCCAAGTTGAGTCACCGTAAACCGGCTTCTATTACCGTTTGCACGTTGCTGCTGAAACCCGACGCACTTGAATATACCATTGAAGAATTAAAGCATGTAGCCTTCCGGATACCTAATGAATTTGTGGTAGGTTATGGGTTGGATTATATGGAGCTGGGCAGGAATTTGAACGGGATTTATAAGCGGGTGGTGTAATATCGTTCTTACCCTCGTGTCCTTGTGAGCGTAGCGTGGCAATCGCGAACATTGCTTCTTTGCGATTGCTTCGTCGTTCCTCCTCGCAATGACAAATTTGTTATACGGCCTCTTCCACCATACCCCCCAACAACTCTACAGCCTCATCAACGGTCTGCACCCCGTCAATACTTAGGCGCAATGTATCTTTCACCTCTTTCAAATTAGTGCGCCGCGGATTAGCCTGCACAAAATTGAGCACATTGCGAAATTGCTGCGACTCATAATATGCTGATTTTTGATTGGCGATGAAATAACCGCATAGAACGCCTTTTTTAAGTGATATCTTTTCAAAGCCAATAGTCTTGCCCATCCATTGCAGTCGCATGGTATTCAGCAAATCGCTTACCTGGGTCGGTATCGGGCCAAAGCGGTCATGTAATTGTTGCTGGAAGGCTTGCAGCTCGGCTTCGTTTTCCAGTTTGGATAGCTCAGAGTACAGGTTATAGCGTTCTGACAGGCTGGTTACATATTCATTCGGGATCAATATCTCCAGGTCTGTATCAATTTGGGTGAAGGTGATATATGAGCGCGTTTTATCTTCTGGGAACAGGCCTTTAAACTCTTCGTCCTTCAGTTCGTGGATGGCTTCGTCCAAGATCTTATGGTACATTTCAAAACCAATCTCAGCAATAAAACCGCTTTGCTCGGCACCCAATAGATTACCGCTGCCCCTAATGTCCAGGTCGCGCATAGCTACGTTGAAGCCGCTGCCCAGATCACTGAACTCTTCAATAGCGCTCAGGCGCTTGCGGGCCTCGTTGGTAAGTGTTGATAATGGCGGGCTCAGTAAATAACAATAAGCCTTTTTATTACTACGACCAACCCGGCCACGCATCTGGTGCAGGTCGCTCAAACCAAACATATGCGCATGGTTTATGATAATGGTATTGGCATTCGGGATATCTAAACCGGCCTCGATGATGGTAGTAGCTACTAATACATCATACTCATGGTTCACAAACTTAAGCATCACGTCTTCCAATGCATCGCCCTCCAGCTGGCCATGAGCTATACCCACCCGAGCACCCGGAACTAACTTATGGATCATCCCTCCCAATTGAGGCAAATCCTGAACGCGATTATGAATGAAGAATACCTGTCCGCCACGGTCAATCTCGTAAGCCACTGCTTCTTTGATCAGTTTATCATTAAACACATGTAGCTCTGTAACTACCGGCTGGCGGTTTGGGGGTGGTGTAGATATGATAGACAAATCCCTGGCACCCATCAGCGAGAAATGCAGCGTACGTGGTATCGGCGTCGCAGTCAGGGTCAGCGTATCCACGTTAGCACGCATTTGTTTCAGCTTTTCTTTGGTACTTACACCAAATTTCTGCTCCTCATCAATGATCATAAGCCCCAGATCTTTAAACTTGACGTCTTTGCTCACCAACCGATGCGTACCAATGATAATATCTACCTTACCTTCTTTCAGCTTTTCTAAGGTTTCCTTGATCTGCTTGCTCGATTTGAAGCGGTTGACATAATCTATATTACAAGGAAAGCCTTTCAACCTGTCGCTAAAAGTTTTAAAGTGCTGAGCAGCCAGGATGGTCGTCGGCACCAGGATGGCTACTTGTTTGCTATCAGCAACTGCTTTAAAAGCAGCACGTACAGCAACTTCGGTCTTGCCAAAACCCACGTCGCCACAAATCAGGCGATCCATAGGGTGTGGCGACTCCATATCGCGCTTAAAATCGGCGGTGGCTTTTTCCTGATCAGGGGTATCTTCGTAAATAAACGAAGCTTCAAGCTCGGTTTGTAGATAACTGTCCGGCGAAAAAGCGTTACCCTCCTGCGATTTGCGCAGTGCGTAAAGCTTGATCAGATCGCGGGCTATATCTTTAACTTTTTTTTTTGTTGTTTTCTTCAGCTTCTCCCAGGCGTCGGTACCTAATTTATTCATTTTAGGTATGGTGCCTTCTTTACCGCTGTACTTCGAGATACGGTTAAGCGAATTGATATTGACATACAGTAAATCGTTATCCGCATAAATCAGGCGGATCATTTCTTGCTGCTTGCCTGCCACCTCCACTTTCTCCAGTCCGGCGTATTTGCCTATGCCGTGATCGATGTGCGTAACGTAGTCGCCGGGTTTAAGTTCACGCAATTCTTTTAAGGTGATGGCTTGTGAGCGCTGATAGCCTTTTTTGAGTTTGTATTTGTAGTAGCGGTCAAATATTTGATGATCGGTATAGCAGGCAAGGTTCTGCTCGCGGTCTATAAACCCTTCGCGAATAGATATGCTGATCGGGGTAAATTTTACCGATCTGTCCAAATCGTCCAGAATAGCATAAAGCCGCTCAACCTGTCGGGCCGAATCGGTCAGGATATAATTCTCGATCTTCTCCGCCTCGTTATTTTTGAAATTATGAATGAGCAGCGTAAAGTCTTTATTGAACGACGGCTGCGGGCGCATGTCGAAGTTGATAACAGCATCGGCCTGGTAAAAGAACTGCTTACCAAACTCAACCACGGCGAAATCATGTAACTGGTCGGCAATTAGTTTTTCGTCGGTGAATCCAAATTTAGGGTCTATCCAATCCGGGTTTCGATTCTTTTCATCGGCCGACAGCGCATTCCACAATTGGGTTGCTTTTTTATAGCCCGACTTAATGATATCAAAGGTAAACTGTACATCCTTTATCCATACCTGAGTATCTGCATCTATATATTCTAATAACGAGATATTGCTTTCAGTCAGGAATTTAGATTGAACATTAGGAACGATGGTGATGCTTTTGACTTGCTCGACCGACAGCTGGCTTTCAATCTCAAAAGTGCGGATAGATTCGATCACATCGCCAAAAAACTCGACCCTGTAAGGCAGATCGTGCGAAAAGGAGAAGATATCGACAATGCCGCCACGAATAGAAAACTGTCCCGGCTCATAAACGAAATCTACGCGGTCAAAATCATAATCAACTAAAAACTCGTTGATAAAATCGATGCTAAGCTTATTGCCAACCGATATCTCTAATGTGTTTTTTTCCAGCGATGCACGATCGATCACCTTTTCGGCTAAAGCCTCAGGATAAGTTACGATGAGCTGGCCAAAGTCTGACGGATGATTCAACTCGTTTAATACCTCGGCGCGCGCTAAAACATTGCTGCTATCGGGCTGGGTAAATTCAAATGGCTTGCGGTATGATGACGGAAAAAGCAGCACTTCTTTACCGGTCAGGTTTTCCAGATCAGCCTGGAAATAACCGGCTTCTTCACGCTCGGGCAGCACAAAAACCATGTGCTTATGCTGTAAAAAATACAATGCTACCGCCAGGGTTGCATCGCCCGACCCAACCAAACCACGGAGCTGTATTCTTGGATTTTTTGACGCATTCAGAGCCGTAGCAAGCGCCTTTATCCTGTCATCAGCTTTATATCTTTCTAATATATCACGGATGTTCAAAACTGTGCAAAGATAGCTAAAATAGCGGTTTATTTAGCCGCCATCTTATTTACAGTATTTCATTAGTTTTGTTTGTCATCAATACCCAACATAGCAAATTTTCGACGCAGTTATTCCTAAAAATATCACCTTTCCGAAAACAAAATCAGTATCTTAATACTTTTTATGATAGTTTAACGACGTATGATATCATTGCTGCGTATTTAAATTAGACTCACAACTTTTTAACCTAATACTTAAATAAGATGAAAAACGCATTGATATGGGGCTTTGTAATTGGCGTGCTTAGCGCAGCCTGGTTATTTATCACTCACGCTCTGGGTTATGATACCTATGATGATAAAACAGCTCCTTTTGAATATCTCTCTATTTTAATACCCATCATAGGTTTATTACTCGGCATAAAAAGCTATCGCGACATTGATTTGGGCGGGCAAATGGGTTTCCTGGAAGCTTTGGTACAAAGCTTTAAGATATTATTATTTGGTGGCATACTAGCCGTATTTGTAGCCATAGTATACATTAACTATATACAACAAAACGACGGCAACTTTATGGCCTTCTCTGGCCGTATGTTTGGTGCCTTGCTGGTTGGTTTATTGTCGGCATTAGGTGTATCTTTGGTACTTGCCAACAAATCCAACAAAGTTGATTAAATTTTTAAAAAACAATTTAGAACTTCTTTTCTGGATAGCCGCCATTATTGCATTGGCGGTTGCCGACCCATCGTCCAAGTCGCAATACACACTGTGCCCATTTAAGCTAATGGGCATAACCTGGTGCCCCGGCTGCGGTATCGGGCATGCCATATCATGGCTGCTACACGGCAATTTAACTAATTCCTGGCACGCGCATTGGCTTGGAGTTCCGGCTTTGGCTATGATTGGATACAGGATAGTTTCATTAGCAGCCCTCTCTAAATCCTCCCCGGTAGTGGAGACTTTTTAATGTCGCCCTTAAGTTTTAAGGTCCACCCTACCGGGGAGGATTCACCGGCGGGCGTTCACCGCCATATTTCCTTTACTTACCGATTTGTTTCGCGTCCCTGCCCATTTTGCGTTGGCTGATTTTTAATCCTATATTAGTTTTGGATCATAAACAATTAACAATCACTAAAAAAACTAAACATTATGGATTTCCAAAACAACCCTTATATGAGCCTTTCAGGTATTAGCGCCGAAGAATTAAGCATGTTACAGCAAGGTACCGCCGGCCTTACTGACGATCAGAAAAAACATTTCTTCATGATTTATTCAAGTAAACGCAGAACACCGCAGGAAGTGTTGATCTACACCTTGTTAGGTTTCGGTTTTGTTGCAGGTGTACAGCGCTTTATGTTAGGTCAGATAGGTATGGGCCTGTTATTCTTTTTCACCGGTGGATTTTGCCTGATAGGTACTATCATCGACCTGGTAAACCATAAAAAACTGGCCTTGGAGTACAATCAAAAAATGGCTTTTGAAAGCTTTCAACTGTCAAAGTTTGGTAACTGATATTACGTAGAGGTTTATTGATATTGCCTCGACCTATCATACATCACTCAAGAGGGTGTGGAGACGCAAAAGACATTTGCGTCTTTGCGCGTTTATAGGTTTTTGATACTTTTATAAAGTCATCGGTGTAATCAACAAATCGGTGTAATCATCGTTATGAAACTATCGCAACTTACTGCCTATCTCGAGACCATTGCCCCGCTGGCTTACCAGGAGGATTATGATAATGCCGGCCTGATTGTAGGCTACCCCGACCAGGAAATCCACCAGGTATTGATATCGTTGGACTGTATAGAGGCGGTAGTTGATGAAGCTATAGCTACCAATTGCCAGGTCATTATATCGCACCACCCGATAGTTTTTAAAGGCTTACAGCGATTCAATGGAAAAACGTATGTAGAGCGGGTGGTTGAGAAAGCCATTAAGCATAACATTGCGCTGTACGCCATTCATACCAACCTGGATAGCGTTTTGCCGGGCGTGAATGCCAGGATCTGTGAAACGCTTGGACTGGAAAATCTTCGTATACTATCACCAAAACAGGGCGTACTTAAAAAACTGGTAACTTATGTTCCTACCAGCCACGCCGACCAGGTGCGTAACGCGTTATTTCACGCCGGAGCAGGCAACATTGGCAATTACAGCGAATGCAGCTTTAATGCCGATGGCTCGGGTACTTTTAAGGGGGACGAAGATAGCGACCCTTACGTTGGAGAGCCCGGTGTACGCCATACCGAACAAGAGACCCGTATAGAAACGGTCTATCCGTCTAACCTGGAAAGCAAAATATTAATGGCGCTCATGTTGGCTCATCCGTACGAGGAAGTGGCATACGATCTGTACGCGCTCACTAATCAGCATCAGCACGTGGGCTCTGGCATGGTAGGCGAGCTGGAACAGGCTATGGATGCCGAAGAATTTTTATATCACCTGAAAGAAAAAATGCAAGCGCATGTGATCCGACATACTGCCCTTACAGGCAAATCCATCAAAAAAGTGGCTGTGTGTGGGGGCTCTGGCGGCTTTTTGCTGAAACAGGCCATTGGTGCCGGGGCTGATATTTTTATCACAGCCGATTATAAATACCATGAATTTTTTGACGCAGACGGTAAGATAGTCATAGCCGACATAGGCCATTTTGAAAGCGAGCAGTTTACGCAACAGTTACTCTATGAACTAATTAATAAACGCTTTGCCGACTTGCAATTGCGATTGACGAGCGTAAATACCAACCCGGTTAAGTATTTTATCTGACCTATTCCAATCCTCCCTACTCAGGGAGGGCTCTGAAAAACAGTAAATTACATTTGCATTATAAAATATTTTAAATTTTTTGTATCTTTGCCATCCGTTTATAAAAATAAAACAGTATAAAATCCCGTCAAAATAATGGAACAAACCGTAGAACAAAAGCTTAAAGCGTTATACGAATTACAAACCATCCATACCAAAATTGATAAAATCAGACAGATAAGAGGCGAATTACCTATGGAGGTTGCCGACCTGGAAGACGATGTTGCCGGTTTGGAAACCCGTATACAGAAAATTAAAAATGAGCTTGATGATCTGGAGGATGATATAGTTACCCGTAAAAACCTAATCAAAGACGCTCAGGCTAATATAAAGAAATACGAGGCTCAACTCAACGAAGTAAAAAACAACCGCGAGTATGACGCCATCTCTAAAGAGATCGAGATTCAAGGTTTGGACATACAGGTAAGCGAGAAAAAAATTCGTGAATTTGGTTTTGAGATAACCTCCAAAACTCAGATCTATGAAAAAGCTCTTGCTGACTTAGAATCCCGCAGAAGTGACTTACAGGCAAAAAAGGACGAATTAGATACCATTACTGCCGAAACTGAAAAAGACGAGCTTGCCCTCACAGAACAAGCGGATACCGCTGTAAAAACTATCGATGATCGTTTATTGATTGCTTACAATCGTTTACGCAAAAACGCTAAAAACGGCCTGGCTGTAGTAACTATTCAGCGCGATTCTTGCTCTGGTTGCTTTAACCAGATTCCGCCTCAACGTCAGTCAGATATCCGCCAGCGCAAAAAAGTTATCGTTTGCGAGCATTGCGGCCGTATCCTGATAGACGAGCAAATGGCTTTGGAAGCAGAAACTGCAATTGCTTAATTATTAAGCGATCAAAATATAAAAGCGCCCTTAAAGGCGCTTTTTTTATGTCTCTTCGATTATAACTATTTTAATATCTATATATTTAACTGATGGTAAAAGCCCGGTTAATTTATTTATCTATATTAATTGTCACCGTTATTGCCGGACTGCTGTCGCGCGAATTATCGTCATCAGTTGTACCCTTATTTGTGGGCGATATTTTATGGGGTCTGGCTGTATTTCTGTTGTTGAAGTTCATCTTTATCAGAAAACCTTTGGGGTTTATTGTTATCATCAGCCTTATTTATACCTGGGTCACCGAGTTTAGTCAACTTTACAGCGCGCCGTGGATCGACAACGTGCGTCAAACGCTCTTCGGCAAGTTAATGCTCGGTGAAACTTTTTTATTGGCGGATATTGTCAGCTACACCATAGGCATAGGTTTGGGTGTTTTAGTAGAGCTTTCGCTGCGCAAATTGGTGACGACAATGTATCCCAAAGAGGCCTGATAACGGCTTTCTAATTATCTATATCAAAACAAATTGATTTGCTTGCCTCTTTTTGGAGTAAACAAACTATAGTCATGCACCGGCATTTCCCGGTCGGCCAGGAAACGGTTACAGGCCATGCGATACAATTGATGAATGGATTGCGCTACCGGGCCGTCGCCGCTCATGCGGCGGCCAAACTCACTGTCGTTTAAATTACCGCCATGGCACTGTTTGATCATGTTTAATACCTTTTCTGCACGGTCGGGATACGCTTTATGCACCCAATCGGTAAAAATCTCGCCAATGCTGCCGTTTAGCCTGACTATAGTAAAGCCTGCAGATAGCGCGCCCCTGTCGGCAGCTGCTTTAATAATGTCAGGTATTTCATTACTATTCAGCCCGGGAATGATCGGCGCCGCCATCACCCTTACGGGCACCCCATTTTCTGACATACGTTGTATCACATTCAGTCTTCCGCTGGCCGTAACTGTACGTGGTTCAAGCTTTTGGCGCAATGATTCATTAAGCGAAGTTATAGATACATTAACGTGCACCAGGTTCAGTTTGGCCAGCTCGCTGATGATATCCATATCGCGCAGTATCACATTGTTTTTAGTGATGATGCTTACCGGGTTGCGGTACTTTAAAAATACCTCAAGCAGGCTACGGGTTATCTTGAGTGTTCTTTCAATGGGCTGGTAACAATCGGTATTACCAGACATCAGGATAGCAACAGGCTCATAGTTCCTTTTATTAAAATATTTCTCGAGCAGTTCTGGCGCATTTTGTTTAACGATGATCTTACGCTCGAAATCCAAACCGGCGCTAAAGCCATAATACTCATGCGAATTACGGGCATAGCAATAAATACAGCCGTGCTCACAACCCTGATAGGGGTTGATGGAATACATGTGACTTAGATCGGGACTATTTGATTCACTAACGATCTTTTTCGGCGTTTCGATAAATAACTGCGTGCCCGTGTTTTCCAGCAGCGGCTCGTCTAAACCCTCAATATGATCCAATACGTATTTCCGCTGCAAGAATTTGTTATCCGTATTAACCTGTGCTCCGCGGCCCTTAAAAAAATCCGAATTCTCCTGATGACCCATGGCACAAATTTGCTAATATTTTTAGCAAATCGCAAGGGTTAATTGTTTTAAGATAGAATAATGAATTCAATGTCGAACATCGAAGTCCTTATCTTGATTGCCAATATTTCAACACACAAAAAGCGTCAAAACCTGTTAATTTAACATGCGCAAATTTTTGCAACGCCTGTTCACTAAACCAGTTATTACGCTCGCTAACAGATGGTCATCGAGGCCAAATAAAATGCGGGTTGATAAAGCGCTTTCAGGGCTTTATCAAAACGTCAGCAAAAATCCGGGTAAACGCGGGCAAATCATAAACTTTGACGCCAAAAAAGACCGGTTCATCATCTTATCAGACCAGCATAAAGGCGCCCGAGATGGCTCAGACATTTTTGCCAAAGCTGCCGGCAATTATTTAGCAGCATTAAACTATTACAACAAAGAGAAATTCTTTTACATCAACTTGGGTGATAGCGAAGAGCTTTGGGAAAACACATTTCTTACTGTTAAAAAACATAACAAAAAAACTTTCGAAGCAGAGCAACGATTTCTTGATCGTGGTGCTTTTATCAAAATATTTGGCAATCATGACTTGTATTGGGATAACGACCCGCTGGCAATTGTAAATCTGGCCAAGATCTATGATCAACCCCTAAAGGTTTACGAAGGGGCTATTTTGCAAACTGTTGTCGGCAAAAACAAACTGGCTATTTATTTAACCCACGGCCATCAGGGTGATCTGCAAAGCGACGGAAATTGGTTTAGCAAATGGTTTGTGTCTGATATTTGGGCGCCGTTTCAGGCTTATTTGCGCATCAACCCGAACACCCCGGCCAATAATGATACTTTAAAGACCGACCACAACCGCATCATGTACGAGTGGAGTTCTAAACGAAAGAACACCATACTTATTACCGGGCATACACACCAACCGGTATTTCGCTCTTTGACCGAGCTGGAGATATTGTACGAGAAACAGAGGATGGCCCTGGGCGATGATGCCATAGAACTGCAGCGCAGAATTGATAAACTGCATTTAAAAACTTCGCGTCAACCTGATTTTAAAGGCTATCTGGACAGCTATTTTAATAGTGGCTGCTGTTGTTTTGATGATGGCGACATCACCGGAATAGAGATCGCTGATGAGTGTATCCGATTGATCAAATGGGAATATCACAGTAAAAAAAGTGTGCGTATGGTGTTAGAAGAAGCTTATTTGAAAGATTTAAAGTTAAACTGGTCTGAATAGCATTTGCTTTATTTATTTTAGTTGACATTTAAAAAATCTGTTATGTCATCGCACCACATTGTCAGAGAAAAACAAGAACCGGCTTTACTAATACTAAGCCTTGATGGGTTTGATGACGAACAGCTTGGCCAGTTATTGGAGTGGAGCCCTACGGTGATGTCAACTTCACCGGTTGCAGAGCAGTTGCATGCCTTTGGTATCAAGATAGACTGGATTATCACCGATGACGTCGCCAATAATTTGCAATCAGATATCAAATATCTATCAACTAACAACAAACAAGCAAACGCTGCGGCGCTTGACTACTTGGTGGAAAAAGGATACCCGGCCGTAAATATAGTAACTGACGAGTTTAACCTGGAGCAATACCAACCATATGCCGATAAAATAACCCTGGTAATATTTTATCAGCAGCAAAAAATATATAGAATCGAATCGGGATTCAGCAAATGGAAACCGGGGGGCGATGTTATCCGAATCATATCGCAGGTAAAAAATTTAAAAACACACGGCCTGCAACAAATAGCCGAAAATGTCTATGTAACTATTGCCGATGGCTTTTTCGGCCTTCACTTTGATAATGGGCCGCTATTTATAGCAGAAGATTTATAAATACAGCCTATAAAGCAATTTGTTATACTTCAATAAGTGCTTAAACGTTATGATATATTGATTAAACCGTTTGTACATTTGTTAGTCTATAAATTAAATAACCGGCAGCGGTATAATGCAAACTGAAACATGAAGAAAAGATATAACAACCTAATCGGAACGGGCTTAATAGCGCTATTGTGCGTTGGCTTGAGCATGCCGGCCTATTCTCAGCGCGGTATACAGCATAGCGATGGCAAAAGCTCTGGCGGTGGTTCTACTCCGCCCCCTTCACAGCCGCCCCCTTCGCCCCAGCCTCAGGTTCAACGAAGTAGCCCGCCGCCACAACAGCAGATTCAGCGCACCAACCCACAATCCCAGCGCAGCAATCCGCAGCCGCAACAGTCGCAACCACAAATGCAGCGCAGTAGCCAAAACAATGGCTTTGGCGGTCAGCGTAATAATGCGACCAGCACACCGGGCAGCGATCCGCGGGGTATCCAGCACAGACAGATTGGCTCGTTTACACCGAACAATCCGGGTACCCGCCGTTACCCCACCATTGGTGGCACACCAAGATCTAACGGCACCTACACCCCACGCGGATATGGTAGTTCATCACGTAGTGGCTACCGTAGTTATCCAGGTTTGCGCTTCGGCCGAAACTATGTATCACCGCGCCCAAGAGGGTTTTATTACCGAAACCGCGGCTATTACAGAACCTACTATACACCACGGCTTGGTTTTAGTATAAACATTTTACCAAGAGATTATTACCCATTTTATTACGGGCCTTATCAATATTACTATAGCGAGGGCTTATACTATCGTCAGATGGAAGACAATAACTATACTGTAGTTGAACCGCCAGTTGGTGCTACTATTGAAAAGTTACCTTCTAATGCACAGTCAATTGTTATAAACGGTATGCAGTATTATGAGCTTAATGGCGTTTACTATCAGCCGGTAACCCGCGACGATGGCACACTGGTTTACCAGATAGCCGGCAAAGATGGCGAGTTAAATGTCGACGATGCGGGTGGCTCGCAGGAAGACCTGCCGCAAGTGGGCGACCTGGTAGATACGCTGCCTGAGGGCTGCAAAATTTTGCGACTGAACGGCCAGAAATATTATGTATCTGAAGAAGGGTATTACTTCCAGGACGCAGTTGATACCAATGGCGACAAGGTATTTAAAATTGTAGGCACACCGGACGAGGAGCCTGAAAATTAAAAAAAGTCGAATTATATAGAATGAGGGGCGATGGTTTGGAACTATCGCCCCTTTTTATTGCGAGATCATCTTTAAATAGCATACATGAGCTGGCACTATTGTTTATAATAATTCGTTTTATCTTTACATCTTTAGCTTGTAACATGTACCGGAGAAAAGTTATTGCCGCATTAACTAAACCTATTGCCTTAGTCATCATCCTTAACCTGCTGTTGTGCGGGTCATCATTCGCGCAGGTTTTAAGGGTAGCTGCCGCCGCCAATCTGCAATCTGTCATCAAGGTTTTGCAAAAAGACTTTAAGCAAAAAACTCATATCACTATTCAACCTATAATCAGTTCGTCAGGCAAACTGGCAGCTCAGATCAAAAATGGTGCTCCTTTTGACGTTTTCTTATCGGCAGATATGACTTTACCTGAATCTTTGTACAAAGAGGGCTTTTCCACCAGGCCACCTGTGGTTTATGCTTATGGTAGCCTGATTATTTGCAGTACAAAAAACATTGGTTTTGAAAACTGGGAGCGTACATTGCTTACTCCCCGCATCAAAAAAATCGCTATCGCTAATCCGGCGGTTGCGCCGTATGGCGAAGCAGCCAAAGAAGTTCTGCAACAAAAGGGTGTTTTTGACAACGTTCAAAATAAAATGGTTTATGGCGAAAGCATTTCGCAGGTAAATACTTATATCACTACAGCTGTGGTTGAAGTAGGTTTTACTACACAAGCCCTGTTGAAAGACCAGGCCAATAAAACCATCATATATTGGAAAATTATTGATCCTAAAAGTTATTCGCCCATTAAACAGGGAATGGTAATTTTAAAACATGCCGCAGGCAACTCAAACGCAGAAAAATTTTACAAATATCTTTTGAGTGCCAATGCTAAAAAGATATTTGTAAAATACGGCTACCGCATTTAGCAGCCACAGTAACTATGGACTTGTCACCGATCTGGCTTAGCTTAAAACTGTCAACGATAACCACTTCGTTGCTCTTTATAACCGGGCTACCTTTAGCCTGGTGGTTATCGGGCCGACGGTCCTTCTTTAAAACCATTGTGGAAGCTATAATCACTATGCCGCTGGTTTTGCCGCCTTCGGTACTCGGATTTTATTTGCTGCTGGCTTTTAGTCCGCAGCACGGCTTGGGAAAATGGCTTCACGACGTTTTCGATATCCAGTTTGTTTTTTCATTTAACGGCTTAGTGCTGGCATCTTTTATTTATAGCATGCCCTTTATGACAGGGCCTATTAAATCGGCCCTGCAGCAATTACCCACCTCACTGGCACAAGCATCTTATACACTCGGCAAAACGCGCTGGCAGACGTTTAAAAGCGTGCTGGTGCCTAATATTAAGCCATCGTTGCTCACTGCCGCTGTACTGACCTTCGCTCATACATTGGGCGAGTTTGGCGTAGTGCTGATGATAGGCGGCAGTATCCCAAACATCACCCGGGTAGCATCAATCGCTGTTTACGATTCGGTTGAGCAAATGGACTACGCGGCCGCCAATAGCTATTCAATAATCCTCTTTGCCATTACGTTTGTTTTGGTGACCGGTGTGTTTATTTTTAATAAGCACCAGGCTAAATCTCCTTTAGAATGATCAGCGTAGCAATAGAGAAAGAACTGAAAGTTTACAGAGGGCGGCACATCCTGAAGGTTAATTATCAATTTGCCCCTGGTAGCGTTACCAAAATATACGGACCATCAGGCGCCGGGAAAACCACGCTCTTAAAAATCATTGCCGGATTAATCCACCCCGAACAAGGTAAGATAATAGCCGGCAAGGAAACCTGGCTGGATACTACGGCCGGAATCAATTTGACGCCACAAAAACGTATGCCCGGCTTCGTTTTTCAGGATTATGCCCTGTTTCCAAACATGACTGTTGCTGAGCATTTAGCTTACGCAAGCACAGACCGGGCCTGGATTGAAAGATTATTACAACTGGGAAAGCTGGATTCACTGGCCGATCATAAACCCATTTATCTGTCGGGCGGGCAACAACAGCGGTTGGCTGTTTTACGGGCTTTAGCCATACGACCCAAATTGTTATTAATGGATGAGCCTTTTTCGGCACTCGATCCGGAGACCAAAAGCGAACTGATTAACGGGCTGAAAATTCTTTTCAAGGAGATTGTTCCTACGGTTCTCATTGTGAGCCACAATCCACAGGAGTTGGACGGCTGGGCTGACGATGAACTGTATATCGCTTAAAATAAAACGGCGATGAACTTCATCGCCGTTTTATTAGTTTATTAAATGGCATCAGCTATCGCGCGGATAGATGGCCTGTTACGATAGTCTTTGTCAAAATGTACAAAAACCAGCTTGCCGCTTTTATCAATAACGTAGGTGGCCGGAACAGGAAGTACATGGTCAGTATTCCCATTATTTTGATCAAGGTCTATACCGTACTTTTTGTAGGCACCAACCGTTTTGTCATCCAGCACATAGTTAACGTCATACGCTTTCATGATCTTATAGTCCTTATCCTGGACGATAGAAAATGATGCATGCGTTTTACCAATTGTCTTGTTGATATTCTCCGCAGTTTCAGGAGTAACACCAACCACATATGCCCCTTTACCGGTAAGCATTTGCAAGGAGTCCTGTAACTGCTGTAAATGTTTGTTACAGTATGGACACCATTGTCCGCGGTAAAAAAACAATACGACAGCCTTATGGGTCTTAAGCAAGGTTTTAAGACTTATTATTTTACCATAATTGTCTTTGGCTGTAAAAACCGGGGCTTGTCCGCCTTTTTTTAAACCAGCTTGTGCGTATAAAGCTGCAGAACTTAATATAAAAAAGGCTATTAGTAGTACTTTTTTCATGTTGATTTTCTTTAATTTAAAAATGTCAAACGAAGGGAGCCACAGGCCCACCTATTACATTTTTGACATCTTTTTCATTTTGCCGGTGTCTTTGGTCATCTTTTTCGGCGCCATTTTTTTGCTCATCTTCTTATCCGTTTTTTTGTCCATTTTAGACATTTGCCCTGTATCGGCTGCCATTGGGCGTACCGCTCCGGCTTGAAGATTTAAAGAAAGTGTTGTTGCGATCGTGCCTGCGATCAGGATTTTTGAAACAATTGTCTTCATTTTGATTGTGGTTTTAAATGTGTTTTTGGGCACTTTGTCGACCATCCAAACCAAACCTTACAATCAAATTAACTTTTGTTTAATTCGTCCTCAATGCGATGCTGCAGATCTTGCTTAAAATCGTCATCTAACCGAACGTTACTCACGTCAACATCTGTAAACATTTGCCGTACCATTTTATTGATGATGCCGCTTTGATTCTCAAAAACACGACATACCAAGCAGCCAGCCAAATGGATATGCAACTCTACCTTTTCGCTAATACTTAAACCGCTTATCAATTTCTTTTCAATAAGAAGCGTCGCTTTCCTGCAGTTGTATTGGATTTTCTTTATCGGTCCCATCTATATCCAGTTTTTTTGAAGGCAGGCCCTCAGGTTAAGTTTAGCACGATGGATAATTACCCAAAAATTAGCCGATGTCACCTTTAATTGCTTACAAATGTTTTCTGATGACTCCTCTTCCATATGCTTCATGGTGAATACGGCCAGCCAAAGTGCGGGTAGTTTTTGCATACACTGCTGTAGCACCCGGTTAAGTTCTTTGTTGTGTAATGGGTCCTGATCCTCTACACCTAACTCTTTTGGCCAATGCTCTTCGCGCCAATGACCATCTTCATAAAAGAAATCATCATAGGTTTTGTCATCCGTTTTTGACGTTTTATTGTTTAAACCTGGCGACCGTTTGCGGTAGATGTCGATGATCTTATTTTTCAAAATGGCTGTTAGCCAGGTACGCTCGCTGCTTCTGCCCTCAAAGTGGTCGGCCTTTTCAAGGGCCGCCAGAAATACCTCTTGAACCAGGTCGCGCGCCTGCTCTTCATCATTAATGCGGCTTAGGGCATACGCATACAGGTAGTCGGCATAATTATCCACCCATTTGTGAGGGTTAATTGTGTGGGGAACTAATATTTGGTTTGACATTGTTGTTGACACATTAGACGCGCGCTCGTATAAAACCTTACAGATGAAATAAAATTATTAAATTTATTGTAAGGACAAGTCTGTCCCCCCGACCAATTCCGTATATCGATTTATATACCGCGTTATGAAATATATCAAAATCATCACATTGCCGGGACTGTGCCTGATAGGATCTTTCTTGTCAGCTTTTTGTAATCAGCCAAATCCGGCAAAAAGCGGCTTTGCTGTCATCGAACTATTTACCTCCGAAGGCTGCTCAAGTTGCCCGCCGGCAGATGAGCTGGTAGCAAAAGTGCAGAAGGAATATCAAAATGAGCCGGTTTACATCCTGTCTTTTCATGTAGATTATTGGAATCGCCTGGGGTGGAAGGATGTTTATAGCAACGCCGATTATTCCAAACGCCAGGAAGCATATGCCAAGTCTTTGCATATTCCGTCGGTGTATACGCCCCAAATTGTCGTTAATGGCAGCAAGGAATTCGTCGGTTCGCAGGACGGTGTTTTACGTAACGCTATTAAAGCGGCATTACACAATACTGGTTCGGCGCAGATATCATTAAGTAATATCATAAATAGCGGCACGAAGATAACCATACATTACCATACCGTTGGCACTTCAAAATACAGCGAAGTGATTTTGGCATTAGTACAAAAATCGGCGCAAACCAATGTAAAGGCGGGCGAAAATAAAGGACATATCTTGTCGCACGTGCAAATTGTTCGTCAAATGCAGCGTTTTGCAGTTGGTAATAAAGATGGTACAACCCAATTAATGCTTCCAAAAGGCGTTAGTTCGCAAAACATCGAAGTTATCGCCTTAGTGCAGGATAACGCTTGCGGACAAATTACCGGAGCTACAAAACAGCCCTTGCCCATTGCCTCATGAAACAGATCAAAGAAAAGCATTCGTTAGCTATGCGGTGGTGCCATTGGGTAAATTTCCCTATGCTCAGCATCATGATCTGGAGCGGAATGCTGATCTATTGGGCCGATGATGAATATAGCATCACCTTGTTTGGCCATACTTATTTTAAGTTTTTTCCCGAAGGGTTCTATAAATACTTCAACATTACACACCGGCTGTCAGAAGGAATGGCGTTTCATTTTCTATTCATGTGGTTCTTCATTCTGAATGGCGTGTTTTATGTGTTGTACACCTTGATATCAGGCGAGTGGCGTGAGCTGTTCCCTAAAAAGCATTCTTTCAGAGACGCCTGGCAAGTTTTGTTACACGATCTGCACATCCGAAAAATGGCACCACCACAAAACAAGTATAATGCCGCCCAGCGGATTGCCTATACAGCTATAATCATAATGGGCATTGGTTCTGTAATAAGCGGGCTGGCTATTTATAAACCTGTACAATGTTATTATTTAACATGGCTATGCGGCGGTTACCACTCGGCTCGCATTATTCACTTTGTACTTACCATCGGCTATGTCTTTTTCTTTGTGGTACATGTGGTGCAGGTTTTCCTGGCAGGATGGAAAAACTTCAGTTCTGTGGTAACCGGATTTGAGGTAGCAGAAACGCGGCCCATAAAAAAAACAAATGGCGAAAAAGAAAGTTAAAAAGCCGCTGACTATACAGCAAAAAATCAATCGCCGAACCTTTATTTCTTTTGGCGTGTTTGGCGCAGCAGCCGTTGGCGGCGTATTGAGTTGGCGCTGGCTTTATCATGCGCCGGAGGAAGCCACAGCAATAACAGGAGGCCAGCGCGTACCCCTGCGACGCGCACTTAATAAAACAGAGATAGCGGTGCGCCGGTTACTTTATAACGAAAATCACCTGGTTAAAACCTACCCAAAACATATGGCCGCCAAAAATGTGCGGGTGAATAGTGACATCGGTATAGAAGCTGAAAAGAAATTTGATGTGGCTGACTGGATGCTTGAAGTAAAAAAACAAAACGGCGACACCCTTAAAGTAAGTTTGGACGAACTGAAAATGCTACCCAAAACCGAAATCGTTTATGACTTTAAATGCGTTGAAGGCTGGGACCAGATTTCGCATTGGGGTGGCGTAAAATTTAGCGATTTCTTACGCCATTACAAGCTGGACGACCAAACGCTGTTCCAATATGTCGGCATGGAAACGCCGGATAAATCTTACTATGTAGGAGTTGATATGCCCAGTGCCATTCATCCGCAAACCATTATGGCGTATGAGGTTAATTCCATGCCGCTACCGCTGGAAAATGGCGCTCCCTTGCGGCTCATTATCCCGGTAAAATATGGCATTAAAAACCTTAAACGTATTGGCACTATAACTTTCAGCAACACCCGCCCGCGCGATTATTGGGCGGAGCTGGGTTATGACTATTATTCGGGTTTGTAAAGGCCCGGCCTTTTATAATCATCGCGATCTCGGTTGGGGTCATAATTAACGCCCGGGGTTAACCAATATAATAATACTACCCGCGAATATCTGAAGTTAAAGGGAGATAAGACCACAGATATTCCTAATAATGCTGCCACATATACCCATGGATTGCGGCTGTCAAAAAGGATGTAGATACCCACGGCCATGGCCACCATTTGGGCTACGTTGAAAGCGTAGCTTACAAACATAGCTACATAAAAATAGCCCGGCTCAATCTCGAAGGTAAAGCCACAATGCGGGCAAGCCTGATTCATTTTTTGTGAGAATAAGCTATAGCTGTTATTGGTAAACATATCGCCTCTGCGACATTTGGGGCACTTGGCATGTATAGCTGCTGATAATTGAGAAGTTGGCATAGCTGTGGGTTTTATAATTGAACTAGTCATGACTATTAGTTGTTTTTCTAAATTCTTCCGGAGTACTGCCTACCTGCTTCTTGAAAAACCTGGTAAAGTAGGAGTTGTCGGCGAAATTGAGCTGATTTGCAATTTCCTGTACGGTCAAATCATTGTTTATCAGCAGCCTTTTAGCCTCTAGTGCTATCCGGTTACGTATTACCTCACCGGCCGGGATACCAAGCACATCGTTACACAAAGCATTTAAATGATTGGGGGTGATGTATAATAACTCTGCATATTGTTTCGGTAAGCGCAGGGTGGCGTAATTCTTTTCAATCAATTTCTGGAAACTACGCAGTAAGGTATAATTGTATGACGGTATCGTTTTATTGACCGATGTGAACCCTAAACGAGCTATAGCGATAAATAATTGCAACATGATCGAGCGCACCATATCATCGGCCAATGGTTTCGGCTCTTCCGTTTCGTGGATCAATTGTTCGAACAAGCCCGTTATCTGTTGTTGCATACCTGCCGGAACATCGATTACCGAATCAGCTACGATGCCTGTAAAGAATGGAAAGTCTTCCAGATAATTGGCCTTCAATAAAAACGACTGAAAAAATGGCACCGAGAAATTAATGATATAACCATCCACCTTGCCCCTAAAGGCCCAGTTATGTACCTGTCCGGGGATCATGAAATAGATCTGGAACGGTTTTACCGGCACTTGCTTGAAGTCGATAGTCTGCGAACCGTCACCCTGGGTAAAAAATACCAAGTGATAAAACGAATGTTTGTGCGCCAGATGCAAATTGCGATGGCTTTTTAAATAAGGCGCAAAGCGACTGATAAGCAGATCATCCTGACGCTGGGTCAGGCTGCAGATGTCATATATAGGGATAGCCGCTTTCATCAATACAAAGATACGCAGGATTAATCACCCCCAGTGGCACTGTTTATAGCGATTATGGCACTATTTACTGATTGTGCCCACTTGTGTCTTAGGCAAACCATGCCACGGCGACTGCACCGAAGCTCTTGAAGTGCCGGTATCCGCTTCTATCGCTAACGCGGATCTGCGCGCTGATCCACGCGAGAATGTGTATCACTTTGGATCAGTTGGATCACTTCGGAATCCTATGTTTCTTAAAATCAATTGCTTATGAAAACTAACAATTTCGTCTGGATCACTTTGGATCACTTTTCCTGACTTCTAAGTTAGTTTTGGATCAGCTAAAATTATGCAGAGGCCTGTCAGCAAGTTGAAAACTTGCGGCATTTTAGGTCGAAGTTTGTAAACTTCAACTAGGGAGGGGAAGTTTATAAACTTTAGCCAGTAACGGGAAGGCTGTCGGTTTGGGCTTACATCAACGGCTGTGGCAGTTACCGAAGTTCCAAAGATCGAATTATTTCATATAATCCTTTTTTAGTAATTACTCCATTGATTTCAGGGTTGGCTAAATCAAAAATTGCATCATGAATTTTTTTATCCGCAAATTCTATGTCATCTCTGCACTCTAATGCATTTGCCCATTCTTCTATATCACGAACAGATATTATGTCTTCTATACATTTTTCCAAAACAGTTCGAAAATCAGAATCTGTCATTGTAATTACTGGCGTTTCTGCATCCCATGTAAATTGGCTGATTTCTTTCAAAATATCATTTAAACGCCCATGGAAATGTATCAAATCATATAAAATGTCTCTTCTGTCTCTCATGTTATAATTTGGATTTAACGTGAATATATTACCTTGAGGGTCTACGGTAGTTTTTAACATTTTTACCGATGCTCCCTCCGAATTAACCCACTTTTGATATATAGCTTTTGATCCTGGAACTTTGCCTGGCGATGTGGCTTCAAATAGATATTCGCCATTTTTTAATAGTTTAAATGTAGCACTCGACTTCGAATTAGAGGGAATTTTGACCAGTGAGGGGGGGGAGGTATATGACCCAATATTCCATTATTCATTGGAGAACAATCGTTCCAACAAGGGGCTTGCTATAAATCTTTTCTTTTTCTCGATAGAGACTCCTGAGATTGTGGACATAACCTTTTCCAAATCATACATCATCAAGCAGGTTATAATGTATTGATTTCCAGACTTTAATTTTATTGTTGCATAGCGATAATCTTCAAAAGGTAAAAACCTTATAAAGCTTTTCCTATACCAAACAGGTGGCATATACAAGGTTATTTTTTCTAATTCGGAAAAATAAATTGCTGGATTAAAATTGAACGAAATATTTTTTTGGTATATGTTTATTATAATGATATCATTTTTATTTATTAGATAGTATTCACAATGAAGAAGAATGGTTGGGATGAACAATATTAAATAGTAAATGAAAAAAAACTTTAGTAAATCCCAGCTAAATCCTTCGGTCTGGTATAAAAAATAGACTAATCCGCAAAATAATACGCTTCCGTAAATTAAGAACTCTAAAGTTTTGAATTGATTTTTAAAAGTGATTTTATATTCCATAATATTATCTCCCAGGATACCATCCATTTGATAATCCCCTATTAAAATCTGATAGGTATTTACTTGTTGCATTAAGCCAAAGCATAAATCCATTATAGGATTTTTCTCCCGCCCAACCGAGTCCTCCAACAATTGCCCCTGGTATAGGTCCGAAATACGAAGCTACACCAATCCCTGTAGCAGTAACTGCTGTACGATAAGAAAACCTACCGGCTCCAATTTTACCACTTTGCATTGATCTGTAGTCCAAATACGTATTTAAAGGAGCACCAACGTAGGTTGCTGCTCCACCTAGTACTTTACCGGTTACACCAACAACCCGGTACGTACCACTAAACCTAGAAAAGGTACCTACTTTTTCAGTAATCGATAATGTTTGCCTATATTTAAGCATTCCAATTTGTGTCGCTTTCAGAGCGGCTTCCCCATAGCCAGCGTAAGTTAACCAATTATTAGTCATATTTAATCTTCCCTCAATGTTATTAGCAAAGGTGCTTTTATTTGAAATAACCTGCGATGGTGGACTATTAGGACTTATTACATTCCCCTGCACATTTTTAGAGGCATTAAAATCCGTGGCTGTCGTGGTTCTCAGATTAGTAGCATTAAAAGCACTGATGCCTTGCCCTACGGCACTTGCGCCGGCGCCAACCCAGCCCCAGGATCCCCACGAACCGCCGCTACCGGTTGCTGCACTACCAGCTGCCGCACTACCACCACTCCCACTATGAATGGTAAGATCACTCGAAGCCAGTTGGCCCGGGCTGATGCCGTTACCGTTATACTGCATCCCATCGGGATCGATCATATTTAAAGGATTATTCCCCACATATCCATAAGGCGTTTCATCTTCGTAAGTGACGGATAGCGGGTCCATAGTCAGCCATCTCGCTAAAACCGGGTTATAATTCCTGGCTCCGAAGTCATAGGTATTTAAACTCAGCTCGGGCTGTAATTCCTTGCCGCTATATTGGTACAGATCCACTGGTGTGGTCGTGTAGTTCATGGTGCTGTCGCCCATCGTTTCCCCAAAGGGGTAATAGTTTTGCACCTGGCTCAGGTTCACCGTGCCGTTATGCTCCACCCGGAAGTTGACCCGGTTGTTAA